>CANHYZ010000027.1 GCA_947464885.1 Flavobacteriales bacterium | reverse complement strand
GCTCATCGGCCGCCTTCTTGGCAAACGATTCGAAATCAAACTTCTTATTTTCCATTCAGTGTCAAATTTGGTGATTGACACACTTAATCGAGCAGACTCTCCCATTAAAAAAAATGGCCTGACTTGGATATACCATGTCAGGCCTTTTTTTAGTTCGTCACTCGCCACTAGTCACTCGCCACTCATCCCTCACCCCTCACCCTTCACCCCTTGGCATATCGCGCTCGCCACGCCCGGACCCTCATACACAAACCCCGTATATACCTGCACCAAATCAGCGCCGGCATTGAGTTTATCGATAGCGTCCTGGGCTGTGTGAATACCGCCTACACCAATCACAGGGAAGGCATTGCTCGATTGCTGCTTGAGGTAGCGAATGACTTCTGTGCTGCGCTCACGCAAAGGCTTGCCGCTCAAACCGCCCGCACCGCAAGCCGCGATTTCTGCCGCCGACGAAATCAGCGGTGCACGCTCGATGGTGGTGTTGGTTGCAATCACTCCCGCAATGCCGCTTTCAGCAACAATCTGGATAATGTCGTCGAGCTGACCGTTGGTGAGGTCAGGAGCGATTTTCAATAAGATCGGCTTGGGATTTCCCTTGGATAAATTTCGTTGTTGAAGGGTGAGCAGCAAGTGAAGCAGTGGCTCTTTGTCTTGCAACGCGCGAAGGCCCGGTGTATTGGGCGAACTCACATTCACCGCGAAATAATCTACAACGTCGAAGAGATCATCAAAACACTTCACATAATCGCTGAGCGCGTCTTCGTTGGGCGTCACTTTATTCTTGCCGATGTTTCCACCAACGATAATCTTGGATTTGCGTTTTTTCAGGCGCGCTGCAGCCGCTTTGGATCCACCGTTGTTGAAGCCCATGCGGTTGATCAATGCTTCATCCTTTGGCAGACGAAACAAGCGCGGCTTTTCATTGCCCGGCTGACCCACCGGCGTCACCGTGCCGATTTCAATAAAGCCAAAACCCAGACACGCCAGCTCGTCCACCCAGCGCGCATCCTTGTCAAAGCCCGCTGCCAGTCCCACCGGATTCTCAAAGGTGAGTCCAAACAACTGCTTACGCAACGCAGGGTTGCGGTAGTTGAATTTCCTGCGCATTGCCGCACCGATTAAGGGTGTGGCCAATGCAACTTTCAGCAAACTCATGGCAAAATAATGCGCCCGTTCGGCAGGCAACAAAAAGAAAAACGGCTTGATGATGCTACGATACATGGGCCGAAATTACGCAGGGAATTGTTGTTCGCGTTAATAACTATGTTCATATATGCGAGTTCTTGTCGGCCGCGTGAGCCGCATGTTTCGGTAGTTTTGAACAAAGGAATCATAACCTATCATTTTCTGTTATGCTGACGATTTTTGGAAGAAAGAAAGTAACAACCGATCGCGTAGCGCACATCTTTGCGCACAACATCGTAGAGACTGTCGAGTCCGGCTTTGAGGACGTCGCCGGTTTTATCAATGATTCACCCGAATTTGTAGTTTCACCGAACATAGCTCCCGACGATTTTGGAAAGTTTTTGATGATTGTGATTGCCGGCAATTACGGCTACATCAATCAGCACTTCAGCGATGGTCTCGATAAGCAAATCACGGATGCCATCACGCAAAAGCTTGCTCCTGCATTTGAAATGACACCCACTGAATTCTCGATGAAGGTGAAGGAATACAAAGAGTGTATGTCGCGTGCCAACCATCCCTCGAAAAACATTGTCTATGCCATGTCGAAAGGGGTGTTTCTGAAATACAACCTGGTGGAGTTTCAAGAGGAATATTTCCGGGCGATGAAAAATCCCAACCCGATTTTCTTGAAGAATCTCGATGAGTTGATGAAGAACTTCCTGTGGAACTGGGAGGTTTTCAATGAAAAATATAAAGTCGTTTCTAACGGATTGCACTAACGCTAACCGAAGTTGAATCACAGAAGGCTGTCTGCAAGGGCGGCCTTTTTTATTTCAGCACGTGTATGTTTAAAGCTTATCGGTTGAACCCAATGATGGTTGCGTAAATTGCCTCACATTTGAACATGGCCGATTATGAAGAATGATGAGCAGAAACCGTGGCTTAAAGCACTTAAGCGTGTTGGCTGGCTGGGTTTTGCTTTCTTTCTCATCAAAGGCCTGATCTGGCTGGCCCTGTTTTTTTTCGCCGGATCCGAACTCATGCAAACATGCAATTAAACTGATATGAAAAAATTTGTACTTCCGATGATGGTATTCCTTGCAGCCTGCAACAGCAATACCGAAGCAAAAAAAGTTGAAGTAAAACCTGAAGACATCCAAGTGGTTGAGCAGGTCGACAACAATCCTCAGGCGTATTTTTCTGCTACCGGTACAGCTCCGGTTAGCACGATTGATATTACAGCACTGGTTACCGGTCAATACATGGTGAAATACACCATTGACGGCGTAACAGCAGAACTGGCGATGACCAAGGAGCCCTTGGTGATCAATGGCGAGAAGAACATGGAAACCGGTGAAGTGAAGTTGAGTGGCAGCGGTGGTTCACTGGTGTTGGCAGCAGCGAAGTGCGACAGCGGCACGCATACGTGTGAGCTCACCGTGGGTGAGCGCACCATTGAGGCGTGCGGCAAATTCGCTGAATAAGGATGAAATGAAACCCGATAAGAAGGAGGCCTAACAGCCTCCTTTTTTCATATCCAGCCACCGCCAAAGGCGATTGCAAACACAATCAATGCGATGGCAATGATCTTATTGAGCAACTGAAGTTCTGTTTTCTTGACCCATTTGTTGCCTTGCCAGGCCCCCGTAAAAGCCGCTAAAACAGCAACAAGGAGCAATCCACTATTCATCGACGACCAGCCGGAGGCAATTTCTGTTGCGTAAACCGAAATACGCGACACATCCACCAAGCAGGCACACACCACGCGGGTGCCCATGAAGGCGTCTTTGCTGAGTCCCGAGCGCATCAGGAAGGCACTTCGCAATGCGCCCTGATGACCACTCAACCCTCCGAAAAAACCACTAATCAATCCGCCTAGTGGCATCAATCCTTTCGGCAAAGCCAGACGATCGATGGCCGGTGAAATTTCCAGCCAAGCAAACGTCAGAATGATGAGCGCAATAATGATGCGGATGACATTGGTTTCAAAAGCGAATGAACCGAGCTGATAGGGCAGAGTCACATCCAGATGGGCAATCCTTCCTAGCAACCATGCTCCCGTGAGTGCACCAACTACCGACAGCGTTCCAAACGTTTTGATGGTCGGCCAATGGGCGTGTTTTCCGACCAGAAATAGTTTGAATACGTTATTGGCCATGTGTACCACCGCTGTTGCAGCAATGGCCGCTTGAGCGGGAAAGAACAGCATGAAGGCAGGCAAGAGCAGTGTACCTAATCCAAACCCGCAGAAAAAGCTCAGAAAGGCCCCACAAAGGGCAGCGGCAACAACAGTGAAGTACGATACCATAACACTAAAATAAGCGAAGCCTTTTGCCTCGGAGTTACTCTCAAGAAAGTAATCGCGAACGACTACCTTAAAATTCGCGCCACACCGGATTGCCCGTCAGCCTGCCTCCAGTGACAAACGTACATTCCGCCCGCTAGTGTTTCCAGCGAAAGCGAGGGCGATGTTGGATAAACATCCATGATCAATTCACCGGTGATGGAATAGATGGTCAAATGATGGAGCGGTTGAGATGAGCTCCACAATAACGTCGCTCCTGACTGCTCCATCCGGAATTGAATCGGCGAGGAATTGAGTGCTTCCACTGACGTTGAACTGCAAGGCAAAGCGTTGATGAGTTCAAACACATCGTTGGCCATCAAAATCGGCACGTCGAGTTGGTCAGGATTTTCCCCCATACGGATCCACACCATATTTTGCGAAGGAACCACGCAGATGAATTGACCGTCGCGACCAATGGCGGCGTACATGTCATCGGGTGCATTGGGCGCAAACATGCCGGGGAAAACGAACTGGGATTCCGGCAACATGAAATTCGATGTTCCATTCAACCACGTGAGATAGCCATAACCCTGATTGATCGATTGCGAACTATGCGTCATGGCATCGAAGTAATCCGGGTTATTCAAAATCTGCGTGCCATTCCATTCCCCTTGAGCGTTCAGCAACAGTCCATAACGCGCCATCGAGCGGGCAGTTGAAAAGAAAACATTGTTGTAGTCAATCGGAACGAAAAGCCCGCTCATGCCTGTGGGCTGCAATAGGCGTGTGGCATTGAACAGGTTGAGCGATTGACCTGATGACGTTTCAATAACGCTGTCGAGCAGCGTGTATGGGCCGTTGTGATAGGCCCATCGTGTGCCCGCATCAGCGAGATACTGCAAGCACGTGTCGAGCGTGCAGTAATGATCTTCAACACCGTCATCCAACCCCGAGGTCATCGTGAGCTGATGCCAAATGGTAATGGCTTGCTCCTGTTCAGGCGTGCACGCTGTCCAGCCTTCACCGAGGTAGTCGGAGGTTGGATCCGTCAATTCCAATAATCCCTCACTTTCGGCTATGCCCACGAGCATCGCGGTAAGTGTCTTGGCAGCCGACGCCCAGTACCACGAGGTGGTAGCATCATGGCCGTTGAAATACTGCTCGAGTACGATTTTACCGTCTTTCAGTAAAATGAACGCCTTGCTTTGATTGGTTTCGAGGTAATCATACAGCTGGGCAATGGTGCTGTCGCACCACTGTAATTCGGCGGGATCTATGGTTTCCCAAGTGTCGCTGCCGTTGGGCGGAAAGTACAGTTGGGCTTGTCCAGTGTGCGCCATGCAGGCGAGACTGACCAATGTGAATAGTAGTGCGAATCTCATTTTAAGACTTGATAAATCGTACAACTTGACCTGCCGATGTCTTGGCTACGTAATAGCCCGCCGTCCAGGCGCTCACATCGATGGACTCTGTTTGCTGATTGCTCATGGTGTACGTGTGGATCTCGCGACCGGTGGCATCATAAAAACGGATGACAGTGCCATGGTCGGCCATCAAGTGAAGCTGGTTGCTGCAGTTGGTCGGCCACAGGTTGAATGCAGCAGACGACGTTTCAGATACAGTATTGCTCAGGAGCGAAAAGCGATACACGGTACCACTCTGCGGCTCGCTGTTGAGTTCTTGTCCGGGAAGAGGCTGTTGTCCCGATGGCACCGACGTAATCACAGGTGAATCGGGGTTGCCGGATACACACCAGAGACCGTCCCAACCGGTGCCGTCAAATAAGGCGTTTTTTGCAAGGAGTACTAGTGGGCCTGTTCCAAAGAAGTGAAGCAAATTTCCGGATTTAATGGTGTTGGGTCCGTAACGGTATTCGATGATTGGAGCGTTTTGATACAACCAAATCTGGAAATTCGTGGTGTTGTTGTAGGTGTTGGAGGCATCCCATTCACCGTAGAATCCGACGTTTTTCCATTCCAGTTTCAAGACGGCATTACCGGGAGGGCCTTCCAGTTGGTAGGAAATCGGACTAACCGCCATAGAGTCGTTGGCATTCATGATGTCTGCCATGTAAGGGCACAGCACCTGAACCGTGTCCGGGTTGGCGTCATTCACACTGATGACTTGTGCCCCCGGTTGAAGGATGCCCAAAACGTTGGTGACCACATCGAACAGCTGCACGTCGAAACCTATGGAGGTGAAATACATCGGATCATCCCATACATCGTCATTACTGATGGAGGAGGGTGCTGGCAGGTCGTTATAGGGGTCATTGAATACCGAGAATTCATAGGGAAAAACCTGTGCCTTTACGGATGTGCCGATGAGGATTAGAAGGGCTGCTGTGAAGCGGGATGGAAACGTCATGGTTTTGAAATAGATTTGATTCGAAATACAGACGCACAAACTTACACGAAGTTACATATGCCGATAAACAATCAGCCGATTATTAACGCAGCATCACTGCTGCTGCTACGCATTGCGCCTAGCGCTATGATGATGGTGCATGGGATGAATAAATGGAACAAGCTCATTGCCGGTGGCGAGATTAAGTTCTACAATTTCCTATACCTCGGACCTAAAATTTCGCTCGTCCTAACGGTCGTGGCCGAACTCGTTGCGCCTGCCTTGATTATTATGGGTTTGTTTACTCGCGCTTCCTCGGCGCTTGTGGCGTTTACGATGTTCGTTGCGGCTTTCTTTGTGCACGCGGGAGATCCGTTTGACGATCGAGAGGCATCTCTTACCTACCTAGTTGTATTTGCTCTTTTGATGGTTACAGGTGCCGGTGCATGGAGCATTGACGCGCGTCTGCAAAAGAAAAAGGCTGACTAGAAGCCGGCCTTAATTCGATTTTTTTTCGGTTATGAAAGAACCTTGTCGCTGAGATGTTCTGTGATGGGGTCCCAAAAGTCTTTTCTCCAGCTCTCAGTCAGCCATCCGGAAGACTCCTCGGGTACACCAATGTGGTTGAAGCTTACGCGGCAACCGCTTTCGGTGGTCTCAATGTCGAAGATGACGGTGCTGTAGAAGCCGGCCGGAAATTCATCGTGACGCCATGATTGCGCCACGCGCGTATTGGGATTCAAATGGAGCACGTAGCCATGGCAACGGTTGTTCCAGGCATGGAACTTTCCTCCTTCAGTTTTGTCCATTTCGGCACTCATGCCGGTCAGACGGCTGAGCAAGGCGGCATCGGTAAGAGCGTTGTACACTTTCGATGCTTCGGTTTCCAATTCAATAACCTGAAAAATGTTATCTGTTTTGATTTTCATTTTTGTGCAGTTTGTTGGTTTGAACGTAAAAGTAAACGACCACGGTATACTTCCATGAAATATTTAACAACCTGTTATCAATCAGGAATTTAATCGGCAAAAGTGCCGAGCATCATGGCGTGCGCTGCAGTTCCTATGCGTAATGTTGACGCAAGACCTGTTGCAGTTTACGCGTGTATTCATCGCGCATCCATGCTAGGTAGTTTTCGGTACTGCGACTGATACAGTAGCTGTAGTGCTTCACACGGCTCTTGATATCGGGCTCAAGCATTTTGAGCAATTCCGTTGCCTTCGTGTAATCATCGGCGTTTTCGATGATGATGGAAGCATGTTGATTAATAGACGTATCCAGCACATCTTTGGTGCGGGCGCCGATGCGCATCAGTCTAGAGTATTCTTCTCGGATGTCGAAATCAATGACGGCGGAATTCTTAAAGAACTCACGCACCTCATTGGGCATTTCGTACACCATTTCTTTTTCCATTTGTTCGTCGCTGACAATCGCCTCAATGTAGGCGTCCGGATTGCGGAAGATGTCGTGCCAGTCAATCTCGCTTTCCCAAAGTCCGAAACGACGGGCATTGTTTCCCAGGTCGATTACGGTGAAATCCGTTTTGCCCGGAATAACGCGTGAACCGCGACCAATCATTTGGTGATAAAGCGTTAGAGACTTCGTCGCGCGATTGAGGATAATTGTTTCTACCGTTGGTTCATCGAATCCGGTGGTAAGGATGGACACGGAAGACAGCACTGCATTGGGAACAGTGCGAAACCATTCCAAAATTTCTCTACGCTCGACTTCGCCGTGGGTGTTGTCGAGGTGGCGGATTTCATACCCCGCTTCCTTGAACATTTGGTAAACGATTTTACTCGTATTGATACCATTGTTAAAGATGAGTGTCTTCTTGCCTTTGGCCTTCTGCTCGTAGGCGTACAAGAGTTTTTCCTGCATGAAGAAGTTTCCGTACAACTTCTCCGAACTACTCACGGTGTAATCGCCGTTGATACCAATCTTGAGGGAGTGCAAACTCACATCGTAGCTGTAGGTCGTCGCCTTGGATAGGAATCCTTTTCTGATGAGACTGGAAATGCTTTCCCCCACAATCAATTCACTGTAGTTCTCGTGCAAAGGCAATTCGACGTTGCTCGACAATGGTGTCGCGGTTACGCCGAGAATCACCTGGTCTTCGAACCACTTGAAGAGTTTTCGGAAGGAATTGTAGTGCGCCTCATCGACAATCACCAACCCGACGTTGTCAAAGTCCATCTTATCGTCGCGCAGGCGGTTGTTCAACGTTTCCACCATGGCCACGAAACACATATACTGCTCTTCATCGGGCAGGTCTTTAACCTTGCTCACGATGATTTTATTCTTGACGTTGATGTCGGTGAGATGGCGAGAAGTCTGTCCCAACAATTCGATGCGATGCGTGAGGATAATTACCTTCTTGCCGGTTTCTTTGATATACCGACGGGCGATTTCCGAGAAGATCACGGTTTTACCGCCACCCGTAGGCAATTGAAAGCACATGTTGTACTTCTCAGGATGATCTTTGAGACGGCTGAAAATTTTCTCCAAAGCATCGGCCTGATAATCATAGAGTTTCTTACCCTCTTTGATGTCCAGGATATCCAGCGGTTCTAAAGTCATAGTGTCGTAGTTAGCAAAAAAAAATCGGGCAAAGATAGCCATCCTTTTGCCCGATATCGCCAATAGTGACGATGAATGTATTCACAAAGTGTTAATTAGTGCGGATTCTAAAAATCAATCGCAGCTAATGAACGAGTATGATTGGAAGGGTGGTGCTGTCGTGTAGACATACCCCGGCTTCAATACATAGTACTTTAATTTCTTCAAATCGAAGCCTTCCGGAAGCACACCGGCATCAGCAAAGAAGTCGGAAGGAATAATCGTCAAACGGAATTTGCCGTCACCGATAGCCTTCATCTTCAATTGGGGTAGGGTGGTCGCGATAGCAGGATCCGTGTAGTTAAAGGCGACAAAGGTGCTTTGTTCAGCGCGCAAAAAGAGATAGGCATCATCGTCGCCGAGGTTTTGCATGTCGGGATTGGTCTCCAGTGTATTGTCGTAAGTAATGGAGAGGTAGTCATCGGTCTTGGCGATTTCCGGAAAAACACAGTACAGTTCATCACACAGCTTGGGGATGATGTTCACATGTAAATCTTCCGTTTTTGCCTCGCCGTTATATTCACCGGTGTAGGCATTACCACTGCGCAGTTTTGCCAAGCAGGAAATGCCGTTGGTGAAAAACGTTGTGGCATCTACGCCATAGAATGATGTTGGCTTGAAACGCAGACTGTAGAGCTTTTCACCCACCTTGGTCATAGCCATGGCGCTGTTGGAGTTTGTCCAATCTCCATTACCCGCCACTGGTCCTGCCGGCTGCCAAGTCCACAGGTAAACGGTATCTTCGGGATGGTCGCTGAGCATCGCACTCAAGGCATTGTTCATCGTACCATCCGTTGTTTGCGCCACATTGATGTAGAGCGTGATGGTGTCGTTTTTACCCGTAGGTGAAGGTTGAATGTATGCGGCCTGACCAACAGCGAAGGTGCTTGCAGCCAAAGCGAGAATGAAGGAGAATATCTTTTTCATGATTACGGGTTCAAACGGTTAAACGTGAAAGTATAAATCGCTGTCGTTGTGCGGCTGCCATCGGCTGCCTCACAGTAATTCTCCAGCTGAATGTTCAATTGACTGTCGGAAGTACGAACCACACCACCCAGAAGTGTTTCCAAGGTGTCGGTTGCAGTGTAGAGGTACAAGTAAGTCGGATAATCAGCATTGTCGAACGCCCAACGACCTCCGGTGCCGAAGTAGTTTTTACCCGGACCTGCTGCAACGGCATAGGTCATCGAGTCTTTATTGAACGTCAGGCGATAGGGCGTTTGGCCATCGACTAGGTAAAACTCACTCAAATCGCGTTCTTCGCGAATAGGGTTATTGGGGTCTTGCTGCTTGAAGGAAACAATTTCCCACGAACCTGCCATTCCGTCGAGTTTGTTGGCGGGCTCTCCAAGCTCACCCTTCGTGTCCGGCTTGCATGTCCAAAGCGCAAGCGCAATTCCTGCCGTTAGTATGAATATCTTTTTCATGATTCAAATTTCGGTATTAGTTGGTTAGTTACAGCCACCTTCGGGATTCAGTTCGAAGCCGATAACGGTTGATTCTGCATTGGGGAATTGAATGGCCATCCCCGGACAATCGTAAGGCGCATTGCGGATGATGATATTTTCACCCATCACTCCATAGCGGCGAAGTTGCTCGGTGTATTTGCCTTCGCCGACCATTTCGATGCGGTATTGGCGACGAGCTTCAGCGATGATTTCCTCTGCAGTTGCGCCTGACGGAATCTCATTGGTTCCCGGCTCAAAGGCACGGTTGAGAATCATGTTAATGTCGGCACGTGCCTGCGATAAATCGCCGCCACCTTCAGCAATAGCCTCTGCGCGGGTAAGATACAATTCTGTGAGGTGCACAATCGGCACACTGTAGATCTGGTTGGTGTAGAATTTCTTCAGGAATACACGTCCGCTCTCCTGCGCAAGCCACGCCTCTGTGCGACGATCGGCCGGATTTTCATTGATGTAGTTTAAGAAGCTCTGACTAACCATCAATTCTGCAATGCCATTGTTGATTTGATAATTGCCCACGAAAGAACCACAACGACGGTCTTGAACGATCGAACCGCTGAGCGTGTAGATGGTCGAAACGGTGCCGAAAACAAACTCCGATGTTGTATTGGTGTCCAGCACAACTTGGGGATAGCGATCCAGGTTCGAGCTGTCGAATTGGAACTGACCGGAGTTGATGACCTCCGTGCTGTATTGAACAGCCTTGCTCCAATCCTGCTTCAGGAAATGGAAGGTGGCCAAAACACCGGCTGCAGCCATCTTCGATGCATACACACCGTTTGTTTCGGGCAGGTTGTTATAGGCAAACTCAAGATCTTCTTGAACGAAGTCGTACACCTCCTGCACTGTGCTGCGCAAAAGAGGATCCGCAGCCGCACGGTTGCGAATCGGCACACCGGCGTGTGTGTTGCCGGGTGTCCAGCCGTATGGCTGAGCCCACAACTTCACCGCAGCCCAATGACAGAAACCACGCAGGAAGCGGGCTTCGGCAATCAAGCGTTCCTTTTCACCGGGTTCGAAGTTTGGAATGATGTCGATGTTGTCCAACAGCGTGTTGCAACGCCATACCACCGTGAACAAATCCTGATAGACTTTATTGGTCGTACCATTGAAGAAGGTTGTCTGACGTGCAAACACCGAACGTAAATCGTTGTTGGTGTTCGGCTGATTCAAGTTGTCGCTCAGCAATTCTGAAATGTTCTGGATGCGGCCGTCGTATAGGTTGGCCAATGCGTCGTAACAGCTGTTGAGCGTTTCCTGAGCGTCACCCGCTGTATTGAAGAGGTCTTCACGCAAGTTACCCGTGGGTGGCTGATCGAGCCACTTCTTGCAGGATACCAACGGAAGGGTGAAGCAAAATGCGAGGATAAATATCTTTTTCATGTGCTTGGTCGGATTAGAAGTTGGCGGTTAAGGTTGCGAAGTAACTCTTCTCCTGAGGAGGCGTGAGGTAAGTCGTGTTCGGACTGAGATTGCGGTCTTGAGGGTTCTCAAAGTCACGCACCAACTCAGGATCCAGGCCAACGAAATTGGTAATCACAAACAGGTTTGAAGCAGCGAGCTGCACGCTGAGGTTGCGAATTGGACTGCTTTCTTTCATCTTAAAGGTGTAGCCCAAGCTGATGTTCTTCATGCGCAGATAGTCGGCGTCGTAGATGAACATGGTGGTGTTCCACCAAGGGTTTCCGGCTTGCAGACCGTAGGTGTTTTCCTGCAAGGTCTGACGTGGGAATTGAGTCACATCACCTGGCTCCTGCCAACGGTCAAACTTGTCGGTGCGCATGTTCCAGTCGGTAGTTACGCCCAATTGACGCTTGGCCGACGAATCGAAGATTTTCGCACCAAGGCTGTAGGTCATAAAGACACTCAACGACCAACCACCATAGGTGAAGGTGTTGGTGATACCACCGTATCCTTTCGGCAAACCTGCGCCAGCGTATTGGCGGTTATTGAGGTTGTAGTCGTAGGTCTTGTTGCCTTGAAGGTCATAGTACATCGGGCGACCATTCGCAGGATCAATACCGGCAGACTGGATCAGGTAATACGATCCTACAGGCTTGCCAATCTGTACACGCGAGTCGTTGGTTCCGCCGCTCAACGCATCCGGCGTGAAGTCACCGATGCTGATCACTTCGTTCATGTTGCGCGAGATGTTGAAGTCGGTAATCCACTGCAACTTCGATTTAGGATTGAGGTTGTTGGACTTAATGCTGAATTCGAGACCTTGATTGAGGATTT
>CANHYZ010000026.1 GCA_947464885.1 Flavobacteriales bacterium | reverse complement strand
TGAATGTAATCGACACCGTAAACTACAGCGCCACGTTTGAAGTTCATGTTGCACAGGCAGAGCCGGAAACATTATCGGTCTTCGGGGCATGCATCGCGGATACGCTGAATATGAGTTCAGGCACCAACTGCTTGCCTGTTAGCATCGACATCACAGCTCCAACATGCCTTGCCTCTGCAGAGGAAATATTCATTACCGATGCCGATGTCAACAGCAATTACAGCATACATGTCGAATTTTCAGAGAGCATGGATACGGCATCCTTCAACTTCTCGAACATCATTGAAAACAACCTATTCAGCAACACTTTTGTGTGGAGCAGCACCAATTGGATTTCAGATAATTCACTCGAACTGAACTTCACGATTGCCGATGATCAAATCAACACCACTATTCCTTTGAGTGCAATTATTCAAGGTACAGACGTAGCCGGCAATTCGACCTTCGGTTGTGCCATCAATCAAGTATTCGAAGTGGACACCGAGAATCCATCCGTTGATTTAACCTCCGTCAATCCTACGAGTGTCATTTCGGACACGCTGGTAGAAAACACAGCATTCTTTTCGATCACCTTCTCATTCACCGAAGCGATGGACACAAGCGTATTCCCAGTAATCACCTTCGAAAACGACGATCCAACACTTCAGACATTAACACTCGACAGCACACAGAGTTATTGGATATCGTCTTCTGAATTCGTGGCGGTGTATTCCATGTTCGACAACAATGTGGAGTTGGATGACATCATCGCAACCCTGAGCGGTGTAACCGACATCAACATGAACCCGCTCACCGACAATGGCTATTTCGTTCATCCGTTCAGTGTTGACACACGTAATCCAGAGATTACGGAGTTGACACTATCGAGCCAGATAGTAGACAATGAGAACTGTGGAGAAGGATTGTCGATTACGGTCGTTTATGACGAACCGATGAGCAACAGCTTCACGCCAACCATTACACTGTCAGAAGGAATGCCGCCGCTTGCTGTCGCCGGACCGGGTGAATGGAATACAGCCATGACAGCGTTTACCCAAAACTACACCTGCTCGGGTATTACGGACAGTATTCAGGCCATAGCCATTTCCATCACCGGGAATATTACGGACATAGCAGGTAACATTTCGGCCGACACCACATTGGCCGATCAGTTCGACATCAACAACACTACAAACGTATCAGAATTAACTGCTGATGATTTACTGATTTACCCGAATCCCATTGCCGGCGGGCAATCCTTCCAGATTGTTTCACCCGTGGATTTAATTCTAAGCGTATCAGCGTATGATGCTGTTGGGAAACTCGTGTTCAGCACTCGTCCCGGAGCTACGAAAACGACTGTCGACACTCCGCAGTGGAGCACCGGGGTTTACGTGCTGCGCATTGAAACTACGCGCAACGAATTCATCAAACCTATTCTTTCTATCGACTAATCTCAGGAAAAATATCAAAACTCCTTTTATGTAATTAAAAGCCGCCCCAACTTTACGGGCGGCTTTTTGTTATATCACCGTGGCGAAAGAAACCATTGTCATACCGAAGTATTTGCAACAGCGTATTGCTGAAGGCGAGCATCAAACACTCGACTTCAAATACGCCATTAATGATGCACGTAAAATTGCCATTACGCTATGCGCATTCGCCAATACGGACGGCGGCACCTTATTGATTGGTGTGAAAGACAACGGCTCAATAGCGGGTGCACGTCTGCAAGAAGAGGAACACATGGTTCAGGCCGCGGCTACCATGTACTGCAAACCATCGATTGAATATTCCACCCAAGGTTGGAAAGCAGGCGATCGCTATGTGTTGGAGGTGATGATACCGCCATCACGTGTTCGTCCGCACCAGGTTGAGCATGTGCCCGATGAGTGGCGCGCCTACGTTCGACGTCATGATCAAAATTTCCAGGCGCCCGGCGTGCTGATGCAATACTGGAAAATTCATCACACTCCAATGACGGAGCGCTACTTTCATACCGACAAAGAGAAGCGCCTACTGGAAGCATTGTCAAAACAAGAAGGACATACGGTGAACCAGCTCTCAAAAATCAGTGAGTTACCTCGGCCCATTGTCACCAATCTACTGGCTCGCTTCATGCGCTGGGATCTTGCCACTATGGAGTTTGATCAGAATATCGCAAAGTTTCGTTCGAAAGAGTAAGTTTGTGCTATGGACAACGAGCGTCTGAGTCGATTCGATAATCTTCACATCCTCTTTTGGCTCATTAAGGATATGAGCTGGTGTTTGATGTCGAAGACCGTAGGAACCATTATGATTATTCCTACCGTTGCAGTGGCGCTCATCATTCTCTATCGCTCGCGTGCGCACTTGTCATCGTTCATTCACAATCTATCGGTGCTTTTCTGGATAGCCGCCAATTCGCTGTGGATGCTAGGCGAGATGTATTGCGCCGATTGCACCAAACCCTATGCGATTTGGATATTCGTAGGGGGCACAAGTATTCTATTGGGATTCTATCTCTTCTCGTTCATGAGGCGACTCAACGGACGTTGATCTATTTGCGAACGATGCGATGGGTCGTAGTCTGATACTTCGTACGCACGAGAACAACATAAACTCCGGATTCATCGGGCATCGCAATATCCAATGCTTTAGAATTCTTTGGACTGAATACCGTGAACTCCTGACCCTGCGCGTTGAACATGCGCACCTCGATAATTTCTGACGCCGCGGTCAACTGAATTTGGTCTTCTGCCGGATTCGGAAAAATAGTTGGAACCTGTTCGGTGAGCTCGCTTACCTGCAATGCCGGTATCGACATGTGAATACAAAATTCACCGGTTGTCAGCGGCGCATCAGGACTTCCAAATCCACTGTAATTGAATCCATCAACGACCATGCGGTATTCTGTCCCTGCGGATAGTGGAGTGTAGATAGCCGACCAATAGTTGTAGGTTGCGGGGTCAATATCCTCGTTGCAATCCACAATTTCCAGGCTATCGCATTCACCCGAGAACAGCGCAAGCTGAGTATCCGCTGAGAGAAAACCGAATATTGAATCACATGGCAGAATAGCCAAGCGCACTTCTTGATCTATTCCTGTCAACCGAAACCATACTGTAGCATCTATCTGGGGAGAAGAGCCATCTGCAAGTCCGGTCAAATCATCCAACCAGCAACCGGTTACAGCAGCGATATTAACATCATTTCCGGTAGCGGCAGCATTCGAGAACGGACCGGCAATCACCGGTGCGGTTTGAGCAGCCACCAAATAAGGCTGCAAATCAATGGCTGAAGAGCAAATATCATTCGAGAGCTGTGCTGAGAGTCTGCTAGCAGACTGAGCGACAATAACGAGTAAGAGCAGAATACGGAACACCATTCGTGTGATTTACCTAGAGGTTACATCACAAAAGTAAGGCACAATGGCAACATCAGGATTGCTCGTGATAATCCGGCAACTCATCAGGTTCATTCTCGGAGGGTTCACTCAACTCCTGACCTTCCTGATTTTGCTTGAACAACGTCCAATCATCTGTTGCAGTTGTCTCGAGCCATACATTCCCTGATTTGCGAAAAACCTGTATATAAAGTCCAAGTCGATCGCGGAATAGGTCTTCTAGCTCCTGAACCGTCATGGCTGTTGGAATTAAAACCGTGGTTGCTGCAAGCTCCGGGTTGCAGGAATCAACGGTACGCTTGGCGTTAATGAGAAAGTGCTTTTCGGAAGGACGCCCCTTCTCATGTGGTTTTGCAAAGAACTCCAACTTTAAAAATGGAAATGCGCTAGTAAAACTCTTCTGCAGGCTCTCCAGCGTATCCTGAGCGTGAATGTGAATTTTCATGGTAATTATTCGTTAGGATGTTTCTACTTCATATCTGACAGCACCAGCAGCGGAACCTTACTTGAAAAAGCAATTTTCTTTGTGCTGCTTTCATTAAACATTTTCCAAAGCACCGTGTGTTTGCGGGCTACCGTTACCAGCATGGACGCTTTATGTCGACGGACCCAATCCTGAATAGCCTCTTCCACCATGTTGGTATGATAGGGAAGGAAATGCGTCTTCAATTCAACGCCATTCAATTCCTTCATAATCGGTTTGAGTGAGGATTGATCACCTTCAATGAAAGGCGTATCCATGACATTGACGAAATTCAATTTGGAAGCATGCGCAACGAGAATCTCCTTCAATGTTTGAATTCCCTTGCCCAATGGAATATGCTTCTGATCAAAGGCGAAGGCAACGCTCTTCCATTGCTTATAAGTAACCTTCTCAGGCACAATCAAGACAGGACAATTCACGGTTCCGGCGACATCGGTGGAAGTGGAGCCAAAGACCACCTCATTGAATTTCTCTGTCTGCGCAATGCCCATCACGACCAAACTAATTCCTCCCTTTTTGACCATATCGCGTATGACGTCTGCACCATAACCGATTTTCAGCCGCGATTTCACTTTCAACGCGGGACCGTACTTCTTTTCAAGCTTTTCAATGACTTTGACCATTTGGAGTTCATCCTCTTGCCTCCAGTCTTCCATCGATTTGCGTAAGTCAAAGTATACATCACTCACAACAGGTATGTGGGTAGCATGCACAACGGTCATGTCTGTATCGAAATCGAGAGCCATTTCGGCGGCAAATCGGAGTGCATTCCACGAGGAAGCTGTGAAGTCTGTAGCGGCAAGAATTGTTTTCATGGTTGATTGAATTATGCCGCAAAATGCATCGTTAAAAATGCTTCATCATTGACGATGCTCAAAAGTGTCGTTGACTATTGTCACTTAACAGGCACGATATCAATTGCGCATTTTCTCCAACGCTGCCGGATTCACTACGGTGATACTTGAACCGCTTATTTCAAGATGGCCTTCGGATTTAAAATCGCTGAGTGTTCGAATGAGAGATTCGGTTGCTGTTCCAACCATATTGGCCAAATCCTCGCGTGCGATCGACATGGTGAATGCCTTATCACTTTTCAGGTTGTGATAACGTGCACGCAATTCCAAGAGGGCTTCTGCCGTGCGCTTGCGAACACTGCTATAGGCCAATGCGATAAGTTTATCGTGTTCACTCTGCAAATTTCCGGTGAGCATGCGCACAAACTGCTGGGTAACCATCGGATGGGTCAGCAACTTGTAAAAGTCTTCGATGGGGAAAATGGTGATTTCAGACTCCTCAATAGCCTCTGCACTCAGTGCATGAAACTCATCTTCGAGCAGTGCCATGTATCCGAAGAAATCACCGGGCTGAAGCATTTTAATAATAAAATCCTTTCCCAACTCGTGACTCTTGTAGAGCTTAACTTTCCCTGAGTTCAAGAGATACAATCCTTGCGGAGTATCGCCCTCAGTAAAAATGATGTCGCGCTTTTTGAGGTGTTTAATCTGCTGTCGGCTGGAAATCTTCGAGATGTCTTCAATACCTTGAATGTTCCCCAACAACTCGGTCATACCGTCACGTGTGGGTTGAATATCTCTGCGAATAGCCTCTACCTTGCGCAAGCGACTTTCCACAGCATTGAGCAATTCAATATCGTCGAATGGTTTCGTAATATAATCATCGGCACCCATCTCCATGCCCTTACGAACGTCGGTGCGCTCGGCTTTGGCTGTGAGAAAAATGAAGGGTAGAGCAGCTGTGTCGGGGTTCTTGTTCAACATATGCAAGGTGCCATAGCCGTCGAGAACCGGCATCATGATGTCGCATATCACTAAATCGGGTTTTTCGTGAACAGCGAGTTCGACGCCCAATTTGCCGTTTTCTGCACTCAGCACTTTATAGCCGGCAAGTTGCAGAATCTCCGAGGTGTTCTCTCGCACCTCGTTGTTATCTTCAATGAGTAGGATCTTCTTCATGATATCAGTTTGATTTGGTTTTTGGTAAATGGATATAAAAGATCGTGCCTTCGTTTAATGCACTGGTGCACGTTATTCTTCCTTGCATAAGCTCGAGGTACTTCGTTACGATATTCAACCCAAGCCCGGTGCCCGGAATGGCGATAGCGTTCTCACCTCTAAAAAAGCGGCCATATAAATTCTTCATATCGGCCTCTGAAATTCCAATTCCCTGGTCTTTCACTGCAACAACTACATCCTCACCTTCATCATCCACATGCACATCAATCTCAGCTCCTTCCGGGGAAAACTTGATGGCGTTTGAAAGCAGATTAAACATCACATTACGCAACAACTGCTTATCAATCATCAATTCAAAGCTCCCCTTATTGTAGGTAATGGATTGGCCGCTCCTTACAATTGAGTTAATATCAGAGACCACATCGCGGATTAAAACGAAAATGTCGTGCGCCGCGGGTTTCGCCGACATTTTCCCTTCCTCCAATTTTCCTAGTGAAAGGAAATCATTCAATATTTCAGTTAATCCACTGACTGCATTCTTAATCTTCAATATATGTCGTTCCCTATTCTCTTGGTCTTCTGACTGCGTGTACTTCTGTATGAGTGACACACTGCTCAGTATAGTGCTCAACGGTGTTCGAAATTCATGCGATGCCGTCGAGATAAAACGGGATTTCAATTCATTCAATCCTTTTTCATTTTCAAGAGCCTGGCTCAGGTCATCTCTTGAAATTTCCAACTCGTGCAAAGCCTCCTTCAACACCAAAGTGCGCTCAGCGACCTTTTTCTCCAGCGATTCATTGAGCGATTTGAGTTCTCCATTCATCCGTTCGATACGCGCTTGCTGCTCGAAGCGATCCGTTATATCAATAATAAACGCAATCACGAATACGGCTCCTTCACTATGATAGTAACTTAAACTTATCTCAATGGGAAACTCACGCCCGTCCTTTCTCATCCCATGCAACGTCATGTTCCTTCCCATCGGTCGCTTAACCGGATTCTTCGTATATGTCTTGCGATACTCCTCGTGCCTGCGCGTCAAAACACCGGGTATGAGCACTTCCACCTTTCTTCCATAAAGTTCTTTATCATCGTAGCGAAACATTTCACCCAACTTGGGATTTGAAAGAACAATGACCCCTTCTTCATCGACAATTAACACGCCCTCGTTGACGTGATTAAATATGGTTTCAAAGCTGATTCCTTGTCCGGCAAATTTGGTCATAGTGGTGATTCAAAACTAGTTCATCCTGATGCGAAAAATACGTCAAATACTCATTTTTACACGCATAAATCGGGCGAATCAGGCAACGTTAAAACAGAGCAAAAGAAAAGGCCGCCTGCATTGAAAGGCGGCCTTATCCTAATCACCACGATCTATGAAATCTTGACCAGCTTTTTGCCGATCGACTTAGCCTCCTCACGTTTGGGGAGCGTAAGCTTTAAAATGCCATGCGAATATTTTGCATCCACCTTGTCGGTAATAACAGACTGTGGCAGACGAAATGCGCGCTTAAATGATGTTGTTTTAAATTCCTTGCGATGGTAAGACTCGTTTCTCTCCTCTTCCTCCACTTCGTGTTTACCTTCAACGGTAATCAAATCTTCTTGTGCTTCAATTTTAAATTCATCCTTCTCCATTCCCGGGGCTGCCAATTCAATAACAAACTCTTCATCCGTTTCACGCACGTTGGCATTCGGTACCCAACGCGTAAGGGGGAAATTCAAAAGTTCATTATCGAACAAGCCATCGGAGAAAAAATCGGTTAGAAGGCCCGGAGCACTGAATGCAGGTTTTGATTTAATGAGTGACATGGTTTAGTTTGTTTAGTTGTTTAACTTGTTTTCTGATGTGGCAAATCTTCATTGATTCAAACGCATCTTTCTATGGCTTGAGTCAGGATATGTTATGAGTTAAGTCAGGAGCTGTATTTCGAACACTCGCATTTGAAAACAAGCTCTTTCCATCCCCTCAACTAGGTGCCGACTTAACTACATTTACCACACAAAAGCAACCGATGAAAAAACCTGCACTTACCCTCCTATTGCTGCTGACAACACTGATGATTCAGGCGCAACTGGAGCTCAAAACCATTGAAACTAAAATAACAGACGTAACCGTATTTATGGCCGGTGCGCAGGTCAGCGAAACCGGGTCGGTATCGCTCAAAGAGGGCGAAAACCAAGTGCGTATCGCCAACCTGCCTACACAACTTGACGCCAACTCTATCCGTGTTGAAGGGAATGAGGCTTTCACAATTCTCGGAGTTCGTCATCAGATCAATTATCTGGCGGCCTCAACAGCGACACCCAGACAAAAGGCCCTTCAAGACAGCTTGGATGATGCGCTGTTTAAACAAAAAGAACTCGCAGGCTTGAAAGATGTGCTGGTGCAGGAAAAGCACATGTTGGAATACAACCGCACCATCAAGGGTGAGAACACGACGCTCATCGCAGAGGATTTGCGTGATATGGCCGATTTCTTCCGAGGTCGACTCACAGAAATTACCTACAAGTGGATTGAACTTGAAGAAAAGGAGCGCCTGAATAACCAGGAAATTGCACGCATGCAAAATGCGCTGAACAGCATGAACACAAAGCGCAACAGCAACCCTGGAGAAATTATTATCGCCCTAAACGCAGAAAGGGCAACCAACACAACACTTAAATTCTCTTATTTCGTTCAGAACGCAGGATGGTACCCCGTGTACGACTTACGCGCAGAGGATGTCAACTCCCCCATCGCCTTCAACTACCGCGCAAAGGTGTATCAGAGCACAGGCACTGATTGGAAGAACGTGAACCTGACGGTATCTACCGGCAATCCAACTGTAGGTGGAGAAATTCCACAGTTGTATCCTTGGTACTTGTACGAACAGCAAGCGATCTATCAAGAGGTAGCCATTCGAGCCGGCCGTCAACCCATGATTGCTAATGAAACTCCATCTGTTGCCGGGTACAATGATATGGATAGCTTTCAAAAAGGAAAAACAAGCGCAGACTATGTCACCGTTCAAACCAACACGGTAAACACGGAATTCAAAATTGCTATTCCCTATACCATTCCCAGCGACAATGTGCAATATGATGTTGCCATGAAAACGGAGACACTCAAGGCAACCTATGCCTACATCACGGTGCCCAAGCTGGACAATGACGCCTTCCTGAAAGCGCGCATTACCGACTGGGCGCAATACTCCTTGTTGCCCGGAGAAAGCAACATCTACTTCAAAGGAACATTCGTGGGCAAAGGCTATATCGATCCTGCTCAGGCCAACGACACGCTTGACCTTTCTCTTGGCCGTGATCGTGGTATCGCTGTTGAACGCACGATGCTGAAAGACTATTGCAAAAGCAATTTGCTCGGCAATAAAAAAACAACCAGCAAAGCCTATGAAATCTCGGTTCAAAACAACAAGCGCCAGAGCATTGAATTAATTATTGAAGATCAGATTCCGGTATCACAGAGTGGTGAAATTACGGTCGACATTGAGGAAACAAGCGGCGCCATGTACGACAACACCACCGGAAAGCTCACGTGGAAAGCCGTTGTTCAACCCGGTGAAATCATGAAAAAGCAATTGCGTTTTACGGTTTCTTATCCGAAAAAAGTAGTTGTTGCCGGACTGTAAACGCACATGGGCGACATTACCACAGAGCACGACATTGCGTTATTAGTAGACCAATTCTACGACGCTGTTGTGTTGGACGAAATCCTTGCTCCGTTTTTTCTGCGCATCGACTTCACACATCACAAGCCTAAAATGATTGACTTCTGGTCCTTTGTGCTTCTCGACAAACCGGGCTACACCACGAATATTTTCGATAAGCATGCTGCTATGAATCTTACAGCTCAAGCGCTCACTCGATGGACTGATCTATTTGAGCAAACTGTTCGTAGATTATTTTCAGGTGAGAAGGCTGAATCGGCCATTCTACGAGCAAAGACCATTGCCTGGACGTTCAAAGAAAAAATGCACCTGGAATGAACCGCAGAGCGTTCTTGCATCAATCAGCGTGGATAGGAGCGGGTGCCGCGCTTCTTCCCTTGTGGCTGAGCGGTTGCAAGAAAACCGACTTGTATGATCAACCCCCGTTTCAAGGTGAGGTCATCATAGTCGGCGCCGGAATAGCCGGACTTTACGCAGCTGAGCTAATGATTTCACAAGGCGTAAAGGTGACCATTTTGGAGAGTTCCGATAGCTGGGGTGGTCGGATTCGATCTGTTCCCAATGCAAGCGAGGCTGCACGCGCACAGGAAAAGAGACTCATCCGGGGTGAATTCAGCGTGCTGTATGATCTGCTGCGTAAGCAACAGACCCCCATGAACGCTCCGGCATTACACGAGTTATTCTACTTCAATGGAAGGCTCAACACGCCCTTGGAAGCTCTAGAAAACACCTTCTTCCGAGACATGCTCAATGCCGTTGCAGGATTTGAAAATTATGAAGGCCCTGATATCTCCACGCTCGAATACTACGACGCGTTGAATCTCAGCGAAAACACAACGCATATCTACAACGTTCTCACCGCCGGAATTAACGGCACTTCCAGTGATCGCATCAGCGGACTTGGACTCTATCGTCAACATAACAGTTGGAGCGCGGGCACCGCTGTCGCTGAAGTTTCAACAGACGCACTGGAGTTAGCATTTGAAAAGACCTTTGCCAAAGCATTGGCAACAATTGAATATGGCCAACGCGTTTCTGTTATCGACAGCTCGGGCAATCGCATCAACATAACGACCGACAATGGCACAGCCCACACCTGCGATAAAATCATGGTCACCGTTCCGCACGATGTGCTTCAATCCGGCGCAATCACTTTCGAACCTGCTCTGCCTGATGCACTGAATACCGCTATTTCAGCCATCGGTATTGACCGTTCCTATGCGGCATTAATGAAATCAAACGACAAGCTGTGGCCCGACGGTACGACGCGACTTTATGGTTCCGGGATTGTGCAGCGATTTGATGTCAATGATGATGGATGGATCTACGCTGAGGCATCGGGAAAACAAGCTGACGACATCACCGCTGTTTTTGCTGATCCCGCTATGACAATCATTCAATCGTTCGAGAGCATCTTGCCGGGCATTGCATCAACCATTGAAGAAACGCACGTGCACCTTTGGTCCGGCAATCGGTCGTATGACAAACCCGGAACAGGGTTGGCGCGAGAAAAGTTGACACTTCCCGTTTCAGGAAAAATCTTCTTTGCAGGCGAAGCCGTTCATACCGGCGGGCATCACGGCACCCTGCATGGCGCTAAGGAATCAGCGCTCCGTGCCACCTTGCAACTCCTGGAAGAACCCATACGATGAGTAAGTGCACTCTCATATCCTTGGCCATTTTGCTTTGTCAAACGCTGCCGGCGTTGGGACAGCCTATGCTTCAGGCGTCGGGCTCCTACTGGCATATGCCGGTGCTGGATGAGCTGATTCAGACGTACAACTTTGCTCATCCCTGGCAAGAAACCGAAATACATGCGTTGGGACAAGCCTACAGTTTAGGTGCCGGGTGGAATCAATCGATCTATGCTCCGCGCGCCTTGCATGCGATAGGTCTTGTAGAATACAGCTTTCAAAACACCCTCATTGAAAGCCCCTCCTCCACTTTTAGAGCGGGATTTCATGCGGCATCAGTGCTTGCTTATGTTAGAACTCACCCCAAATGCCTGACCACGAAAATTCAGTCATCAGGACCATTGGGCACACGCTGGTATCTGGAATTCGGAAGTGGTTGGCAGTGGAACATGCCGTATGTGAAGAAGCATGGCATCGCAGTAACGATTTACGATGACAAGCCTTACCGATCGATCAGCAGCAACTTTGTGGCAACAGCAGGCACGGGCTGGCATGCACTGACTATAGGGTCACTTGTACTCACCTTACATGGCGGCGTGCGTTGGAATCCGTCCTTACATCTGGAGCAATTTGCAACTGCCATACAAGGCCACAACGAAACGCCATTATCGGATTCGCAAGAGAACGTTTGGCTATTTCAGGGCGGCATTCGCCTCACCTGGTCGAGCCTGCGCAAAAACTGGTGGGATGAGCCCCGTAAAGGCGACAAGTCCTAAGCTTTCAAAATTTGTCAACATGGGCCCTGACTTCCTTTTGCAGGGCTAATTTTGAGGTCCGCTCTTTTGGCGATTAAACACCCGTTTTTCCGCTGTATGAGCCAACCTAAATCGCCTATTCATGTTCCTGATATTTGATACCGAGACAACGGGATTACCCGGTAATTGGAATGCACCGCTGA
>CANHYZ010000025.1 GCA_947464885.1 Flavobacteriales bacterium | reverse complement strand
CAGCGGAGAGATTCTCTTTGCCGATGATGAGGCGCAGAAAAACCAACTCTGGAAACTCAGGCGCAAAGTGGCTGAAGCTGTGAAATCCAATAGCGTCTACAAAGAAGAGGATACCGTTGTGCCGCGCTACAAACTTCCGGAATTACTCCGCGGTGTTAAAGCAATAGGGGATAGGTTTGGTTTTAAGTCAGTGTGTTATGGACATGCGGGGGATGGTAATTTACACGTCAACATCATCAAAGGCGATTTGTCGGATGAGCGGTGGAATGAAGAATTACCCCATGCCATCAGTGAGATCTTCGAGCTCTGTGTTTCGCTGCATGGTACACTGAGTGGGGAGCACGGTATCGGTCTGGTGCAGCGAAATTACATGCCTATTGCTTTCCAAAAAGAAGAGCTTTTATTGATGAAACGCATCAAAATGGGGTTTGATCCCACGCAAATCCTCAATCCGCTGAAAGTTTTTCCAGACACAATCAACTGAATATCCAACACTTAGATAAATTCATGACATTTTTTTGTGATTTTCATAATGTTATGAACAATTTCGTATTAATTTTGCAAAGTGTCAGGCAGAAATGTTTGGCGCATTAGAGTTAGTTGAGTTGAGTCGCAATGACTCAAGACAATTACGATAGTTTTTAGTTTTTCAGTTTAAGCCAGGAAGCCCCGCTATCGAGCGGGGCTTTTTGGTTTTGGTAATTTGTGCAATACATCGCACAGGATTGAGTGAATGAAATATATTTGGCACCCAACTAACCCCTAATCAAATGCGTCTATTTTCTACGCTCGTTCTGACTTTACTCGCTGCAACTACATTCCTTGGTCAATGCGGATCGGATTCAACGCTCATCAACCTATTTATTACGGTTGATCCATGGGGTGAGGAGAATTATTGGGAGCTGGTTCCAACCGGAAATGGCTGCGGCAACGGGGCCCTCTACTTCGGCGCTAATGAGTTGGTTGGTTGTTCTGGAACGCCACCGGAAGCGGATGGTGGCTATCCCGATAATGCGGTATTTGAGGTTCCTGCCTTTTGTCTGCCGACCGGCCAATCGTTTGACTTGATTTTCGTCGACTCTTATGGTGATGGTGGCCCTGCTTTCGAACTGTATGAGAACGGTGCTTTTGCCCATGCTTATTTCGGTGGTGGATATGGCAACATATGGACCTTTGAGGTTGGCAATACCGGACTTCCCGAATACGACTCGCCATGCGGTGCACTCGAGGTTTTAGTTGATGGAACCCCTGTATTGATTGACAACACGGCTTGTGTTGCACAAACGTCTGAACCACGTCCGGCCGGAGTTAATTGCGGTTTACCTGGCTCTTGGTGCGAAGGGAACGCTACCAATACAGCCTGGGCTTACTTCACAGCGCAAGCGGGATTCACATACGAAATCACCACTTGCAATGCAGGCCCCGGCTTCGACACTCAGCTGGCGTTGTACAAAACAACTAACTGCCTAGGTTGGTCGGGCTTTGAGCTGGTCGCTGCCAACGACGATATGGCCGGCGGGTGCACTTCCAGCAATGGTTATTCTTCATTGATGTATGCGAATTGTCTGGAAGAAGGAGCTGTGTATTATATCCAAATCGACGGATGGGAGGGTGAAACCGGAGCTGCAGAAGTTACCGTTAGAACCGTTACCGTGACAAATCAATTTGAAGCTCAGTTCAACGATATTCGTTGTCCGATTGATAAAGGAGCAACCCCCGAGTCGTCAATCTATCCTTATTTCACGGGAGGAAGTTCGAATTTCACATGCCAATGGTCAGGTCCAAATGGCTTCACGAGCAATGAAAAGAACATCGTCAACCTTAATCCGGGTAACTATTCTGTTACAGCTACCGATGCGTGTGGCAATGTGTTTACGGCAAGCTACACGATTACGCAGCCTGATTTGTGGATTGTTTCAACAACAGAAACCGGTCCGGCCTGTGAGGCGACAGCCGATGGTGAAATTAACCTCAGCGTGAATGGGGCGACCTCGCCGTATTCTTATGCCTGGATTGGTCCTAACGGGTTTGAGAGTGAGCAACCCGATTTGAATGATTTAGCTGCGGGTAATTATCAGGTGACCATTACAGATGACAACGATTGCGCAACATCGGCCTTTGTGATCCTGGAACCTGCGAACTCTTTCAGTTTCGATTTGGGGGCTGATACAACGCTGTGTTTGAATGAAGAGTTCATGGTTGTTGGCCCGGGCGGACTGCTTTATCAATGGCAGGACATGAGCTTGAATCAATTCTTCAACATTGAAGCTTCTGTCTGGGGAGTAGGCAATCATGCCGTTATCCTCACTGCAACTACGCCTGAAGGCTGCACATTCACCGATGCACTGAATTTTACGGTAGCCGATTGCAACGCGATTGCCACTTATGAAGAAGCGACCTCTTTCACGGTTTGCCCAAATCCGGCGAGTAACGGATTCGCGGTAAGCTTGGAAGGAAAGACGATTTCAGGCAAACTCCAATTGACGGATATGACGGGAAAAGTAGTCGCTGAAAATGTATTTCGTCAGACCGATCGCATGCAGTGGAATCCGCGTGTAGCAGCGGGAGTTTATTCATTGCAGCTCATCGGTGAGGGAATTTCAGCAAGCAGTCGCATCATTATCGAATAAGCTGCTCACGCTGTATCGTTGATAATTCCGATTGTCATGTCGTGATTAGACTTGTCGACACACCTTGAAAACATTATTTTTGACCCGCTAAATACAAACGCATCATGGGAAATTCACACGATCAACATCACGGTCATCAAGAGGCACAACAAAATGAAATCGGCGGTCCGGTTACGTTCGCACTGATTTGTTTGGCTGCCGCGGTTGTGATTATATACTTCTTGGCGCAGTAATTTTTCGTGCGCTTCGTTTACTCGGCCTGATAACAGGAATGTCCAATTTTTTATTGGAGAAAACGTGTTTTATCTGATTGTTCAAATAGGAAACCAGTTCCTGTGAACCTTCTACGTTGATTTCCTGCGACAATCCCAAAATAAAGCGGGCAACCGGTTTTAAATCGAACAGGGTTGCTTTGAAGGTGTAGTAGGATTTATTGTCTATTGCCTTTATGTATGGTGCGCTGGCAGGATATTCTTCTTTAAGCAGCATAGCGGCTCTCATCGACATATTCAATACAACGTTGTACTCTTCATCCTTTCTGGCAAATCCAAATGGATCGAGTTCGCTCACGCGATGCATTTTTGAATGACGCAGTGGATGTCTGGTCAATTCCACTGATGTGATGCGATCGATATTGAAGAGTTTGTTCTGTTGGGTGCTGACTTCAAAAGCAACGAGCTGCTCGAAATTTTCCGTAAAACTGATGGGTTCAACCAAACGGTCGGTGACATTGCCGGAGTGGAAGCTATGGTATTTCTTAAGGACGATTTGACGCTTTGATTTCATGCCATCGGAAATCGTATCGACAATTTTTCCCAGGTGTGCCTGAAGAATGATGCGGGTTCCAATTTGCACATCGGAGTGAATTAGCAACTTGCTCAGAATAGCATCTTTGATTTTGACGTTTTTGCCAACGGAATTCAACAGCTTCTTCAAGAATACGATTTCCTCTTTGGAAAAGGCCATTTCCGATTTTAATTCCTCGCTAATGATAAACACCCGATTGTGTTCGTCACGCTGCAATTGAAAACCAAGCTCCTCCAATAAATTGAAATAACGATAGAGCGTGCGTTCAGTGCTGTTGAGCACATCGGACAAATGACGCAACGACTTCGGAGGATCACTCTTCAGTAAGTTGATCAATTGAAAAACACGCAGTATTTTATTTTGATTATGCATGATTATCCGTTCATCAGTTTCAGTCCTTAGCTGCCATTATCCAAAGATTAACTTTTTATGATTATACGATAGCTCTTCAAATTCGTATTGTGGCTTTAGCAGTAAGAAGCGGTTGCGAAGATATTTTCAAAAGTGTACGTTTTTAATGGATGTAAGGTTTATTTAGTATTCGTAGCAACATCAAAACACATGGACTTCAAGAGGTAATTCGGCATTACATAAGGCCTTTGAAAATGACCGTTTTTGACATTTCGCCCACGTGCTACATATGTATAACAAAAAAGGCCCTTGCGGGGCCTTCTTTGAATATACTAGATAAGAATTGTCTTATGCGTGTTGCTCGCGTTCAGCAGTTGATCCGCCACTGCGCTTTGCAATGAGATTCACGTAATCTTCGCTGTTGCCAACAATCATCTTTTGGAACTTGCGTACACCGGCTCCGGCAGGGATTGGGTGACCTACGATTACGTTTTCCTTCAGACCGATGAGGTAATCCGTTTTACCTTGAACAGCAGCTTCGTTCAATACTTTGGTTGTTTCTTGGAACGATGCAGCTGAGATCCACGAGTCGGTTTGCAACGATGCACGTGTGATACCTTGCAGCATTGGGCGAGCGGTAGCTGTGATAGCCACGCGAGCTTCAATTTCCTGCTTGTCCTTACGCTTCAACTGTGAGTTTTCATCACGCAGGTTACGCACGCTGATGATCTGTCCTTCGAGGAATTTATCGCTGTCGCCCGCACTGGTTACGACCATTTTATCGAACAACAACTCGTTCTCTTCCAAGAATTCAGCCTTGTCGACATTGGTGCTTTCAAGGAAGCGTGTATCGCCGGCATCGGTGATTTCCACCTTGCGCATCATCTGACGCACGATTACTTCGAAGTGCTTATCGTTGATTTTCACACCCTGCAGACGGTATACTTCCTGAATTTCATTCACGAGGTATTCCTGAACAGCCGTTGGACCCTGGATATCGAGGATATCGCCCGGAGAAATCGCACCATCGGAGAGCTGCATACCTGCGCGCACGAAGTCACCATCCTGAACCAGGATGTGCTTGGAGAGCGGAATGAGGTATTTTTTCTCTTCACCGGTACGAGCCTTCACGGAGATTTCTCGGTTACCACGCTTGATTTTTCCGTATTCCACGATACCGTCGATTTCTACTACTACAGCAGGATTCGATGGGTTACGAGCTTCAAACAATTCGGTCACACGTGGAAGACCACCGGTGATATCGCTTGTTTTACCCGACATACGTGGGATTTTCACGAGGATAGTACCCTTGCCAACCTTGGCTTTATCATCGACATTCAAGTGGGCTCCAACAGGGAGTGAGTAAACGTTCACTACTTCCTTGTTGCGCACGATTTCGATAGCAGGGTTTTTCTTCTTGTCTTTAGTTTCGATGATGACCTTTTCAGAGAAGCCGGTTTGTTCGTCGAGTTCCGTCTTGAAGGTGATACCTTCTTCAACTGCGTCGAACTGAATGTTACCGTCTTCCTCGGTGATGATCACACTGTTGTATGGATCCCAGTCACAAATCAAATCGCCCTTCTTCACTGAAGTTCCGGGCTTCAGGTGCAAAATAGCACCGTATGGGATGTTGGCGTTAGTGAGCACTGAACCAGATTTTGGATCAATGATTTTCACTTCAGATGAACGCGACACGACGATGGTGCGCATTTCACCGTTATCACCCATATTTTCAACGCTACGCAGTTCTTCGATTTCCAACGTACCTGCATATTTCGCACGGATTTCGGCATCGATAGCACCACCACCTGCGGCACCACCCGTGTGGAACGTACGGAGGGTAAGCTGTGTACCCGGTTCACCGATGGACTGAGCGGCGATGACACCTACAGCCAATCCTTGTTGAACAAGTTTCGCTGTGGCCAGGTCGCGTCCGTAGCACTTTCCGCAAACACCACGCTTGCTTTCGCAAGTCAGTACAGAGCGAATTTCCACTTCTTCGATACCGGCAGCCTGGATGGCCTCGGCCTTGAACTCATCAATGGTTTCTCCTGCTTCCACGATGATTTCACCCGTTTCCGGATTCGCCACATCGTGTACGCTGGTGCGACCCATGATACGATCTTCCAATGTTTCAACCACTTCATCTGCTTTCTTCAACGCAGAGGCAACAATACCACGAAGGGTCATGCAATCCACTTCATTGATGATCACGTCTTGTGCAACGTCCACCAGACGACGGGTGAGGTAACCGGCATCGGCCGTTTTCAAAGCCGTATCGGCAAGACCCTTACGCGCACCGTGGGTAGAGATGAAGTACTCCAAAATCGACAAACCTTCTTTGAAGTTAGCCAAGATGGGGTTTTCGATAATGTCCTGACCACCCATGGCAGCGTTTTTCTGTGGCTTAGCCATCAGACCACGCATACCGGCGAGCTGACGAATCTGTTCTTTCGAACCACGCGCTCCGGAGTCAAACATCATGTAAATACTATTGAATCCTTCCTGGTCTGTTTTGAGGCGATCCATAAGGATATTGGTCAACTTCGAGTTGGTATTAGTCCAGATATCAATCACCTGGTTATAACGTTCGTTGTTGGTGATAAGACCCATATTGTAGCTATCGAATACTTCCTGCACTTTGGCAGTTGCATCAACTACGAGTTTATCCTTTTCAGCCGGGATCACAACGTCGGTCAATTTGAACGACAATCCGCCCTTAAACGCCCAGTAGTAACCAATGTCCTTCATATCATCGAGAAACTTCGCCGTGCGGGCAATACCCACGTGCTTGAGAATGTCTCCGATGATATCACGAAGTGCCTTCTTGGTCAACAGTTGGTTGATGAAACCCACCTCGCGAGGTACAACACGGTTAAATACTACACGACCTGTTGTGGTTTCTATGATGGATGTATTTCCGTGGAAATCGGTCCAACGAACTTTGATATTGGCGTGAAGATCCAACTGACCTTCGTTAAATGCGATGGTAACTTCCTCTTCAGAGTAGTAGGTCTTGTTTTCGCCCAAAGCCGGGTGCTCAGGAGTTCCTTTGCGGGCCTTGGTAATATAATAAAGACCCAATACCATGTCCTGTGATGGTACCGTGATCGGTGCACCGTTAGCAGGGTTGAGGATGTTGTGAGAAGCCAGCATCAACAATTGAGCTTCCAGGATAGCGCCCGGGCCGAGTGGCACGTGAACGGCCATCTGGTCACCATCGAAGTCGGCGTTGAAAGCCGTACAAACGAGTGGGTGAAGCTGAATTGCTTTTCCTTCGATCAGCTTAGGCTGGAAGGCCTGGATACCCAGACGGTGAAGGGTAGGAGCACGGTTGAGCAGTACAGGGTGTCCTTTCAATACGTTTTCAAGGATATCCCAAACTACAGCTTCCTTCTTATCTACAATTTTCTTGGCTGATTTCACGGTCTTCACGATACCGCGCTCAATCATCTTGCGGATGATAAACGGCTTGAAGAGCTCAGCAGCCATATCTTTTGGAAGTCCGCATTCGTGGAGCTTCAATTCCGGACCAACGACGATAACCGAACGTGCAGAGTAGTCAACACGCTTACCGAGGAGGTTCTGACGGAAACGTCCTTGCTTTCCTTTCAATGAGTCGGAGAGCGACTTCAGCGGACGGTTACTTTCTGTTTTAACAGCAGAAGACTTGCGTGAGTTATCGAACAAGCTGTCGACTGCTTCCTGCAACATACGCTTTTCGTTACGCAAAATCACCTCAGGGGCTTTGATTTCCACCAAACGCTTGAGACGGTTGTTACGGATAATCACGCGACGGTAGAGGTCATTCAAGTCAGACGTAGCGAAACGTCCGCCATCCAACGGCACCAATGGGCGCAATTCGGGCGGAATCACAGGCACCACTCGGGTAATCATCCATTCCGGACGGTTTACAACGCGGGTATTGGCGTCGCGGAAGGCTTCAACCACCTGAAGGCGCTTGAGGGCTTCGTTTTTACGCTGTTGTGATGTTTCAGTATTGGCTTTGTGGCGCAATTCGTATGACAGTGCATCGAGTTGAACCTTGGCCAACAAGTCATACAATGCCTCGGCTCCCATTTTCGCAACAAATTTGTTGGGATCCTTGTCGTCGAGGTATTGGTTATCCTTGGGGAGTTTCTCTTGAATATCGAGGAATTCTTCTTCGGTGAGGAAGTCGAATTCGGCCAGGGCACCGCCATCAAGGCGTGTTGCCGGACCAACGTTTACTACAACATAACGTTCGTAGTAAATGATTTGATCGAGTTTTTTGGTGGGAAGACCCAACAAATAACCGATTTTATTTGGAAGTGAGCGGAAGTACCAGATGTGCGCCACAGGTACGCTGAGGGTAATGTGGCCTGTACGTTCACGACGTACTTTCTTCTCTGTTACTTCAACACCACAGCGGTCACAAACGATGCCTTTGTAGCGAATGCGCTTGTACTTGCCGCAATGGCATTCATAGTCCTTAACAGGACCGAATATTTTCTCGCAGAAGAGACCATCACGTTCCGGCTTGTAGGTGCGGTAGTTGATGGTTTCCGGCTTCAACACTTCACCATGTGAGCGCTCCAGAATTTCTTCCGGAGATGACAGGCTAATGGTGATGGATCTGAAATCGCTCGTTGGGCGGGCTACTTTTTTTGCTTGAAGCATTGTGATTTATTTCTTTTCAGGTATAAAACAATTCAATGAAAGGGTAGAAGGGACGGGAGTTTTGAGGCTCCCGACCCGAAACTTATTTATCAGTTTTGGTTCAATGTGATATTGAGACCCAAACCGCGCAATTCATGCAGCAATACGTTGAAGGATTCCGGTATACCAGGTGTTGGCATATTCTCGCCCTTCACGATGCTTTCGTAGGCTTTGGCTCGACCCATAACGTCGTCGGACTTCACGGTGAGGATTTCCTGGAGGATGTTGGCTGCACCGAAAGCTTCCAGTGCCCAAACTTCCATTTCCCCGAAACGCTGACCTCCGAACTGTGCCTTACCACCCAATGGTTGTTGTGTGATAAGTGAGTATGGACCGATTGAACGCGCGTGCATCTTATCGTCTACCATGTGGCTCAGCTTGATCATATAAATGACACCTACTGTGGCCTGCTGTTCGAATCGCATACCGGTACCACCATCGTAGAGGTAAGTTACACCCCATTCAGGTACTCCGGCATCCTTCATTTCACTCATGATATTATCCAGAGAAGCTCCGTCGAAAATCGGTGTAGCGAAACGCTTACCTGTTTTCTGTCCGGCCCAGCCTAGAACGGTTTCATAGATCTGACCAAGGTTCATACGAGATGGTACACCGAGTGGGTTCAATACGATATCCACTGTAGTTCCGTCTTCCAAGAACGGCATATCTTCATCGCGAACGATACGGGCAACAATACCCTTGTTACCGTGACGACCGGCCATCTTATCACCTACACGCAGCTTACGCTTTTGTGCGATGTAAACTTTGGCCAACTTCACAATACCGGTTGGTAGTTCATCACCTACGGTCAACTGGAACTTCTGACGCTTGTATGAACCGAGAAGTTCATTGTAGCGCAAGTTGAAGTTGTGGATGCAGCGCTTCACCATAGAGTTGGTTGGCTCATCCTTGGTCCAAGCTTCGGCATTGATTACGCTGTAATCAATGGTTGCCAGTGACTTCGCAGTGAACTTGGTTCCTTTCTTAATTTGCTCTTCTTTGAAGTAGTTGTAAACCCCTTGACAGGTTTGATCCTTCAGAATGGCGACGAGTTTGTCGACCAATACTTTCTTCAGTTCAGCTACTTCTTTATCGTGTTCTTTATCGAGTGCTTCAACAACAGCCTTTTCATTGGTTTTGACTGTCTTCTTGTCTTTGATGGTGCGAGAGAACAATTTCTTGTCAATCACAACACCTGAAGCACTTGGCGGTACTTTCAATGAAGCATCCTTCACGTCGCCGGCCTTGTCACCGAAGATGGCGCGAAGCAGCTTTTCTTCCGGAGTTGGATCGGTTTCACCTTTTGGCGTGATTTTACCGATGAGGATATCGCCTTCTTTCACTTCAGCACCAACGCGGATGATTCCGTTTTCATCGAGGTCGCGTGTAGCTTCTTCGCTGACGTTTGGAATATCGGCAGTCAATTCTTCCACACCGCGCTTTGTATCACGCACTTCTGTCGTATACTCATCGACGTGAATGGAGGTGAAGATATCATCACGAACAACACGCTCGCTGATAACGATAGCATCCTCGAAGTTGTATCCTTTCCATGGCATGAAGGCCACTTTCAGGTTACGACCGATGGCAAGTTCTCCGCCTTTGGTTGAATATCCTTCCACCATGATTTGACCTTTCGTCACACGCTCTCCCTTTGTCACTAGTGGACGCAAGTTAACGGTCGTGCTTTGGTTGGTCTTCATGAACTTACGGATACCGTAAGATTTCAAGGGCGAATTGAAGCTAACCAATTCATCTTCTTCGCTACGCTTGTAACGTACGCGGATTTCCGTTGCATCTACGAATTCAACGACACCATCGCCTTCTGCTGTGAGCAGTACGCGTGAGTCGGCAGCAACGCGGCTTTCCAGACCTGTTCCTACGATTGGCGCTTCAGGGCGCATCAATGGAACGGCCTGACGCATCATGTTTGATCCCATGAGTGCACGGTTGGCGTCATCGTGCTCCAAGAAAGGAATCAGCGATGCTGCGATAGATGCAATCTGGTTTGGAGCAACGTCCATCAGGTGAAGGCTTTCCGGACCAATTACCGGGAAGTCACCTTCCATACGGGCCTTTACGGTAGAGGTCAAGAACTGACCCTTATCGCTAAGTTCCGCGTTGGCCTGTGCGATTACCATTGTATCCTCATCTTCAGCAGTGAGGTAGGCAACGCCGCTATCGTTCATAACGGCTTTACCGTTTTCTACTTTACGGTAAGGGGTTTCAATGAAACCAAGACGGTTAATTTTCGCGTAAACGCAGAGGGAAGAGATCAAACCGATGTTTGGACCTTCCGGCGTTTCAATCGTACACAGGCGACCATAGTGCGTGTAGTGTACGTCGCGGACTTCGAAACCTGCGCGTTCGCGGGAGAGACCACCGGGTCCGAGAGCCGACATACGACGCTTGTGCGTCACTTCGGCTAGCGGGTTGGTTTGGTCCATGAACTGCGAGAGCTGGTTTGTACCGAAGAATGAGTTGATTACCGAAGACAGGGTCTTGGCATTGATCAAGTCGATTGGGGTAAAGACCTCATTATCACGCACGTTCATACGTTCGCGGATAGTACGTGCCATACGGGCAAGACCAACAGCGAATTGATTGTAAAGTTGTTCTCCAACAGTACGCACACGACGGTTTGACAAGTGGTCGATATCATCGACATCGGCCTTAGAGTTCACCAATTCGATCAAATACTTGATGATTTGGATGATATCATCCTTGGTGAGTGTGCGGCTTTGCGAGTTGGTGTTACCCAGTTTACGGTTGATACGGAAACGACCAACTTCTCCCAGGTCGTAACGCTGTTCAGAGAAGAAGAGTTTGTCGATAACACCGCGGGCGGTTTCCAAATCCGGTGGTTCTGCGTTACGCAGCTGACGGTAGATGTATTCTACGGCTTCCTTTTCGGAGTTGGAAGTATCTTTTTGAAGGGTATTGTGGATCAGCGTAAAGTCAGCTGAACTTGATTCTTCTTTGTGAAGGATAATCGACTTGGCTCCGCTATCGGCGATGATGTCGATGTGCTTGTTTTCCAGAACGGTTTCGCGATCAAGGATAACCTCGTTACGTTCGATGGAAACAACTTCACCGGTATCTTCATCCACGAAGTCTTCGATCCAGGTCTTAAGTACACGGGCAGCGAGACGGCGTCCGAGAACGCGCTGAACGGCGGCCTTAGATACTTTCACTTCTTCCGCGAGGTTGAAGATTTCAAGGATCTGGCGGTCACTTTCATAACCGATTGCACGCAACAACGTGGTTACCGGAAGTTTTTTCTTACGGTCGATGTAGGCATACATCACGTTGTTGATGTCGGTAGCAAACTCGATCCATGAACCACGGAACGGAATGATACGCGCGCTATATAATTTGGTGCCATTAGCATGGCGGCTTTGTCCGAAGAATACGCCCGGTGAACGGTGCAATTGAGAAACGATTACACGCTCTGCACCATTAATCACGAAAGAACCTTGCGGTGTCATGTAGGGAATGGTTCCCAAATACACGTCCTGCACGATGGTTTCAAAGTCCTCGTGTTCCGGGTCTGTGCAATAAAGCTTAAGTTTGGCTTTCAGCGGCACACTGTAGGTTAGGCCGCGTTCGATACATTCTTCAATCGTATATCGAGGAGGATCCACGAAGTAGTCGAGGAATTCCAATACGAACTGGTTGCGTGTATCGGTGATGGGGAAGTTCTCTGAGAATACTTTATAGAGACCTTCGTTGCTTCGGTTTTCAGGGTTTGTGTCCAATTGGAAAAATTCCTTGAACGAAGCCAATTGAATTTCCAGAAAATCAGGATATTCGTAAAAGCTTTTGGTAGAGGAGAAGTTGTGTCTCTCGTCTGATTTTTTAAGTG
>CANHYZ010000024.1 GCA_947464885.1 Flavobacteriales bacterium | reverse complement strand
TCCGCCCGTCGTCAAGATTGACGCCACTACGCTGCACCTCAGTCTTACCGACGAATGTGCCCAAGCCTACAACTGCTCCATTCACCTGTACTGCCCTTCCAACGCTGCGAATGACCGGCAATTCGAATTCCCTGCAGCCGAAGAAATCGCCATCCCCTTTGGTGATATCGTCAAAGGCATCTACGTGGTAAAACTCTCCTTTACCATCGGAGATAAAGATTACTACTACGAACAAGCCATCGAACAACCATGATTGCCACGCTAGTAGCAGCTCTTGTTCTGGGTTTCGCAGGCAGCCTGCATTGCCTGGGGATGTGTGGACCTTTGGTGACCGTCTTGGAAGCAATGGCAACACCCGATCGGTGGCGTAAAAATCAGTGGACACATCACAGCGGACGCTGGTTGGCCTATGCCCTGATTGGTTTGGCGGCCGGCTCTATTGGGCAAACATTCGCCGCACTTGGATTTCAGCGCTGGACGATAATACTTGCCGGAATCACCATGCTGCTCATGGCCTCAGTTCCTTCCCTGAAACACTTCGGTATTGGACCGATGCAGCGATGGTCTGCATCCATACGTCAACGCTTCTCCGCATTTATGCAATCGAAAAGCTTCGGCCATCGCTTGATGTTGGGGTTCCTGCATGGCTTTTTACCCTGCGGACTTGTTTATACAGCCGTTGCCGGAGCACTCGCAACTGCTGATGCAACACAAGGTGCTTTATTCATGCTTGTTTTCGGCATAGCGACAACACCTGCGCTACTGGCTGTTTCACGACTGATGGCTTGGGTGAAAACAACATGGAGTCTACAATCCTTCAAATACCTTCAAGGCGCCATGATTCTGTTGGCCTTTCTGGTTCTCCTTCGCGGGGCAAATCTTGGCATTCCTCTGTTGAGTCCCCGGTTCAATGCCCCCAAAGCAACCTTGGATTGCTGCCATAAGCCGCAATAAAAAAGGGCCACCTTTCGGCAGCCCTATCTATCGTTAGTCATGTAAGATTACATCTTCACATTATCCTTCAGGATGTATCCTTCCTTACCACCCATCAACTTAATTTTCACGAAATCACCGTTGTCACCGAGGATTTCAAACTCAGTATCACCAGGCACTTTGCTCACCACAGATGCACCCTTTTCAGGACCTGCCAAGACTTCATAGCGATCCGACTTTCCACCACGCGTCTTCACCGCCTTGGCTGTTGCCGAATGCGCTCCACCCTTCAAGTCATTGATTGGAACTTGAATACCGATGCTTGCCAATACAGGCATTTCATCCAACTTCTTCTGACCATAATCCAAATCCTTTCCGTACTCCTCACGGTCAATCTCAGCTGCCTGCTTGTAAAACTCAACAGCCTTTGGGAAGTTTCCGTATATAGTGTAGATATGACCGATGTTGCAAAGAGCTTCAGCGCTGTAAGGATCCGACTCAACAATTCCGGAATAAATCGTAAAGGCACCTTCGAAGTCCTTCTGCTCCTCCATCAGTTCCATCGCTTTCTTGCCAAGGGCAGCGTGATCTTTCACTTTGATTTTTCTAAACTTAAGGTCTGTCTGTGTAAACTTAGGCCCGATGTAATCAGCAGCCATTTTCACCAAAGCTTCAAAAGCTTGATCAACCAATAGATTGGTTGCTGTCATGGTGGTCCAATTTCCGGTTTTGGCATCCATCGTAGACGCCGATTCTCGCAAAGCATCCTTAGAAAACAAAGCCAATACTTGACCGGTATTCACAGAGATAATCTTCATCGAAATTGTAGCCTTCACCTTGCGCACGCGGCGAGTAGAAGAGGATTCGTAGTTCTCCGTCCAGTTGGTACTTCCTGATACGATAGCGTCAATACCGAGAATTTTACCTACGCTAGCTGCCTGACTGTCGTCGATAACGCCTGACATACTCAACGCTTGCTCCTTCAGGATTCTCTCCATTTCAGTGCGCTCTACGAACGAGAAAATGGATGTCTTGATGCCCTTCTGGAATGTTTCACCATCCTCTGTTTTAAATACGCCGACGCTAACACGCTCAATTCCGCGCTGATCATCCATCCACATCTGGATCAGTTGATCGGTGGTCTTCTTCCCGCGTCCATCATAACGGTCGTAATAGTACTGGTTATTCTCCTCGCCGAAATCAAGCACAGCAACGCGCTTTACGCCTTCTAAAGGCTTCTCAGGAGCAGACATCAAAAAGTAAGGCTTCTGAGCCTGAGCGACAGTAGAAAATACCAACGCCGCCATCATCATTAAAATTCTCATGGTGTATAGATTGTTCGTTTTGAATTGAGTCCGCGAAATTAGGACATCCAATACTTATTATAAGAACGAAATATGCAAGGTTACAAATCCAATATCAAATCGCCCCAAGCATGCTATTTTCGCCGCATCTACCCCACCAATGGAACTGAACGAAATCATAGAATTCCAAGCCTCACCGCAAATGATTGCCTCCATTATGGCGATTGGTATCCCAAAAACATTTGCCGAGGGCGATGTCATTCTCAACGAAGATGCGTACATCCGATCCATACCTATTGTCACCTCAGGTAGCATTCGTGTTATGCGCTCAGAGGGTGATGAAAAGGAAATTCTCCTCTATTACATCAAAGCCGGAGAAAGTTGCATCATGTCGTTTTTGGGAGGAATCCATAACGACACCAGCAAGGTGAAGGCCATTGCCGAGGAAGAAACCGATATCCTCTTCATCCCCGTAAGCAAGGTCAAAGAACTCATCAAAGAATACCCCGAATGGCTCGATTACATCTTCCGGCTATATCATCAGCGCTTTGAGGAGCTCCTTGAGGTCGTCAACGCTGTAGCCTTTAAGAAAATGGATGAGCGACTCTTATTGTTTCTCGAGAAAAAAGCTGAGATCAGCAATTCCAAGCTTTTATCGGTAACCCACGAACAACTCGCTGCGGAACTCGGAACAGCGCGTGTTGTTGTATCCCGCTTACTCAAACAAATGGAAGCGGAAGGACTTGTAAAACTCGGTCGTAACAAAATAGCGCTCCTGTAACAAAAGTCACTTTTAGTCTTGTTTGAGTGGCGCATGTTTGCAGCATAAATTTCTGTTACAATGAAAGCAAACATGGGAATCTTTGATCGCGTATTTCGAATCGCCTTGGCAATCGTTTTCGCTACACTGTTTTTTACGGAAACCATTTCCGGAACTTGGGGAATTGTACTGATGGTTCTGGCTATCGTTTTCGCGCTAACCTCTATTGTTAGTTTCTGCCCGCTCTATGCACCCTTTGGTATCAACACTTGCTCAACCAAGAAATAATTATGGCTCAGACATTTTCAGAAATCATCCATAGCGAAACTCCAACTCTTGTCGATTTCTTTGCCGAGTGGTGCGGTCCCTGTAAAACCATGGCGCCCATTCTGGATGAGTTGAAATCCGATCTTGGAGAACAAGCGAAGATTATCAAGATTGACGTCGATAAGAATCAGCAAGCGGCACAGGCATTTCAAATTCGAGGAGTCCCCACGCTCTTGCTCTTTAAAAATGGTAAAGTCGTTTGGCGTCAATCAGGCGTGGTTCCGGCATTTCAACTCAAGCAGATCATTGAGCAGTATCGCTGATTTTAGGATATGCGAACACGTGGATCAATCCAGCCGTAAAGAAGATCCACAAGAAGATTGATCACCACAAAGGCCATAGAAATCACAATCACCCCGCCCATAACAACGGGTAAATCCTGGTTTTCAATGGCGGTAAACATTTGCTGACCCAGCCCCTTCCAGCCAAACACAAACTCAACGAAAATTGCGCCTGCAAGCAAGGATGCAAACCATCCGCTTACGGCTGTGATTACAGGATTAAGGGCGTTACGAAGCGCATGCCGCACAATAACATCAAATTCCGAAAGTCCCTTAGCTCGGGCTGTCCGAATGAAATCCTGCTGCAACACATCCAACAAGGAGCTGCGTGTTAGTTGCACAATGACCGATAACGGACGAATCATCAACGTGATTACCGGCAGAATCATGTTTCGCAAATCCAAAAACTCTCCCTTCCACACGTCTACACTGTAAAGACTGCCGGTCATGTTCAGACCTGTACCCGGCAAGATCAGAGTTGCGCGCATGAAATGTGTTGGTGCTAACTGCACTAAGGCAACATAGCCGGCAATACCCAACAAAACGACAGCAAGCAGAACCGAAGAGCGTGACAGACTCATTTGACCAAGCTTCAGACGGGACTTTCGAACAGCTGCGATGAGCAGAATAACATACAGCAGGAAAATCCATGGCAATACAACCTGATCTCTCCAAACAATTGCCCCAACCCATGCTACGAGCATGGCCACAAAAAAGGACGGACCTGCCATTCCAAGTGCAGAAGTAAACAGAATCAACCGATCCCAAAAGCTATCCTTTTCCAGCGCCGCGAAAATGCCCAGAATCAACCCCACAATCATGGCCAAAAAAATGGAAACAAATGCCAGCACAAACGTACCGGGCAGTACTTCACCGATTATCGTCGAAACACTCTTGTCTGATAAAAAAGAACGCTTCAAGTAGGGCGATTTCAAATAAACCGACCAGTCTGCTCCCAGTGGAAGAATCTTAAATCCGGATAACTCACGCTGATCAAAAAAAGCGCGCGAGGCACTGTCAGCGCTGTGTATTGCAATCGGCGACAGGTCGTTCACATAAAGCACAAATCGCTGTGTTACCGGTAAGTCAAGATCAAACTTTCTCCGCATGTTGGCCACGGTTTCTTCCGATGCATTTTCACCAACAAGGTTGCGAACAGGGTCACCCGGCGCGAGATTGAATAAAAAGAACACTAGGGTGATAACACCCAGCAAGACCAATATACCGTATCCCAGCTTTTGGAATAAATATGCAATCACCGATTTAGAGCTTTTTCGAAAATTACGTTTCCGTAGCCATCACGATGCATCACGACCCTAAAGTTATGCACGACTCGCTGCTTGTTCCTTGAGCTGTATGAGCGCAAAAACGGCGTAATTCAAAATATCGCGGTACCCGCTATCAATCCCTTCACTCACAAGCGTCACACCGGAATTGTCTTCAATCTGCTTGATGCGCAAGAGCTTCATCAGGATAAGATCGGTGAACGAGGAAACACGCATATCGCGCCATGCCTCACCATAGTCATGGTTCTTATCGAGCATCAGTGCCTTGGTTTGAGCAACCTGTGCATCATACAAACTTGCCGCGCGCTCTGTTCCTAACTCAAGCGCTTCATCGCCGCTCAATTGCATTTGGATCATTGCCATCACCGCATAATTGATGATACCCACAAACTCATCATGAATGCCCTCTCCTACCCGACTGGTGCCCTTTTCTTCCAGGGTGCGAATGCGCTGGGCCTTGATGAAAATCTGATCCGTCAAACTCGGTGTACGCAAGATGCGCCAAGCTGTACCGTAATCGTGGGTCTTTTTGGTGAACAAATCACGGCAACCGCCGATGACTTCATCAAACTGCTTGGCTGTTTTTGCTAATGTGGCATCCATATTTGCATGCAAATTTGAATCAACGCGGGCCTGAAAACACATTTTGATGGGTGAACTAACTACATTTTTTGAACTATCCTTCCACGGCAGAAGGCTTTCGCTGGAACATCCGCGTGTGATGGGGATTCTCAATGTTACTCCCGACTCCTTTCACGACGGTAGCCGCGTTTCCTCGATGCAAGAAGTCATCGATCGCGCCGGAACCATGCTCGAACAAGGTGCCGATATCCTCGACATCGGTGGACAAAGTACCCGACCCGGAGCCACACGCATCAGTGCCGTGGAAGAACTGGAGCGCGTACTTCCGGGGATAACGGCCGTTCGTAAGAATTTCCCGCAAAGCACCATTTCCATCGACACCTTCTATGCAGAGGTAGCTGCAGAAAGCTGTAGAAACGGCGCCGACATTATCAACGATATTTCAGGAGGAACTATTGACTCCGGCATGTTTGCCACGGCTGGAGCATTAGGCTTACCGTACATACTGACACACATTCAGGGTGAACCGCAAACCATGCAATTGCAGCCCGCCTATGAGGATGCCACCGGGGAAATCGTCAATTACTTTACCCATAACATTCAACGACTGCAAGCGAATGGCGTTGAACAAATCGTGCTGGATCCCGGTTTTGGTTTTGGAAAATTGGCCGCGCACAACCTACAAATCCTTCGCAATCTACATGTTTTCAGCACTCTCGGTTATCCGGTTCTAGCGGGACTTTCGCGAAAGAAAACTCTTCAGACCATTATTCATTCAGATGCAGCGCACGCACTCAACATTACCACCTCAGCCAATACCATTGCGCTTCTTCACGGAGCATCTATTCTGCGTGTGCACGATGTAAAAGAGGCCGTAGAAACGGTGGCCCTATTTCGCGCAATGGCTGAGGCTTAAATAAAAAAAGCTACCCGCAGGTAGCTCATTTTTAATATAAGGAGCGAAACAATCAAGGTTCCTTCTCAACTCAAGGCTGATTCGGAATCTCTGTTCGGCTATACGCCGAGCAGGAGGAATGTGTTGTTCCGCAGGATTGTACTACAACGCCTAAGGTTAGCAAGCCAAGAAAGATGACAATCAATCGCTGCAGCACCTCGTGTTTCCATTCATTTATTGGGTTCATGTTTCTGTTATTTAGGGTATTTATTTAGTTCATTGGGTTGAACGATCCTTAGAGCCTGAATGTTTCACCTTTACCTCATACCTTTATCAACATTGTGAACATTTCGCTTTAAGATCACGGTCTCAAAAACAACCACGTAGATACCGCGGTCATTGAAAAGACAATCCATCGCTTCATGCGCTGTATTTTCTCCTGATTCAACATAGCAATACGTTTTTAGTTTTTCAGTACAAGCCATAAATGACTCGTACAGCATTGAACGAGGGAAGAAAAAAAAAGGTTACAGTCCGACTAGATTTGACGCTTACGCGCCTCGAGTGTGTTCATGAGAAGCGATACGATGGTCATTGGACCAACCCCACCCGGAACCGGTGTGATGAAAGAACACTTTCCGGAAACACCTGCGAAATCGACATCGCCCGCCAAACGAAATCCACTCTTTTTCGATGGATCTGCCATACGCGTAATACCGACATCAATAACGACAGCCCCTTCCTTGACCATGTCTGCCTTGAGGAATTCGGGCTTGCCCAGAGCAGCAACAATAATATCTGCCTGTCGACAGAGCTCGTTCAAGTTCGTTGTTTTACTATGTGTGATAGTCACCGTGCAATTTCCCGGGTAACTGTTGCGCTGCAAAAGAATGGACATGGGCAACCCCACAATGTGTGAGCGGCCAATAACCACGCAGTGCTTTCCGACAGTCGGCACATTGTAGCGCTTCAATAGCTCTATTATACCCGCAGGTGTTGCCGGCAAATAGCACGGCAATCCAAGCGCCATGCGGCCCACATTTTCGGGATGAAAACCATCTACATCCTTTATCGGGTCAATAGCCAACAACACGTTGTGCTCATTAATATGCGTGGGCAACGGTAGTTGAATAATATACCCGTCAATATCCGGATTGCTATTCAACTCCTTCACCAACTCGAGCAAATCAGACTCTGAAATGTCACCATCACGTCGCACCAGCGTTGATTGAAATCCCACCTCCTCACATGCCTTGACCTTCGCATTAACGTAGGTCAGGCTGGCACCATTCTCCCCAACAAGCACGGCGGCCAAATGCGGCGGGCGATGGCCTTGCGCTTTCAGGTGCTGAACTTCGACAGCAATCTCTTGCTTAATCTGTTGGGAAGTAGCCAATCCATCGAGGAGAATCATTGCGCTTGTGCTTTGCGCAAATATCTTGGATGCATGGCAAACTTTCGTCGGTTAACCAAAAATTTACACCCCTTGCCGGCTGGTGATCAACAATCACAATAATTACATCGTAAGGATGTTTCGACAACAAAGTAGAAAACACCTTTGATTTGGCCAAAGATTTATGCACCCAACAATGGTGGCATTAACCAATTTTTATACTTTGCCAATGGTTTATCCCTCTACTTTTACCGCACGATGATTTTTATGAAAAAACAGTTCATGCTCGGTGCTGTGTTCTCTGCCGTATGTTTTCTGCAGACATCAGCCCAAATCAAAAATCCCTCTGAAACCACAGAGAAATTTGCCACCTTACTGAACTACATCGATTTGATGTACGTGGACACGGTACAAGCCGCTGCCTTAACGGAGAAGGCAATTATTCACATGTTGGAAGAACTCGACCCGCATTCGGTTTACCTCTCAAAAGAAGAAGTGCAAAGCGCCAACGAACCCCTGCAGGGAAGCTTTGACGGCATCGGGGTTCAGTTCCAAATTCTTCATGACACCATCTTGGTCGTAGAACCGATTCAAGGAGGACCTTCGGAAAAATTAGGCATTCGCAGCGGAGATAAAATTGTCAAAATCGACGGCGACAATGTTGCCGGTATCGGCATTAAAAACAGCGATGTCATGAAGAAACTAAAGGGACCAAAAGGAACCAAAGTAACCGTCGGCATTGAACGCAACCGGGAAACAGACCTCTACTACTACACTATTGTCCGTGATAAAATTCCGATTTATTCCTCCGACGCCTCGTACATGGTTGCTCCGGGAATAGGCTATGTCAAAATCAGTCGCTTTGCTCAGACCACAGCAGAAGAAATGCGCAAAGCAATCACTGAACTCCGGGCAGAAGGCATGAAAGACCTCGTCATTGACTTGCAAGACAATGGCGGTGGACTTTTGGATATCGCTGTAGAAATGTGTGACGAGTTTATTTCTGGAGACCGTCTGCTGGTGTACACCGAGGGTCGCTCCTTCCCTCGCGATGAGCGCAGAGCCAACCCCGAGAAGAAAGGCATCTTTGAAAAAGGAAGGCTGATTGTCTTAATCGATGAGTCATCTGCATCGGCTAGCGAAATTCTCAGCGGTGCGGTTCAGGATTGGGACCGCGGATTGATCATCGGTCGCCGCTCCTTCGGCAAAGGACTGGTGCAGCGCCCGGTTCGTTTGCCCGACGGCAGTATGGTTCGTCTCACCGTCCAGAAGTATTTCACACCATCGGGACGTTGTATACAGAAATCCTACGACGACGGCTTGGCAGAGTATGAAAAAGACAAGGAAAAGCGCTTCAAAAACGGAGAGCTATTCAGCCTCGACAGTTTGAACCTCCCCGACTCCCTGAAATACTACACCAATCTCAAAAAGAGAACAGTATACGGCGGCGGCGGAATCCTACCCGATATTTTCGTTCCGCTGGATACTTCCGAAAACAGCAACTACTTCAGTGAAATGCTGCGTACCGGCGTCAATAACGATTGGGTCATGAATTACACCAATGCGCAGCGGGCGGCACTGCTGGAAAAATATCCGGATATCAAAACCTTCACTGCGAAATATGAACTCCCGGATAACGCCATGACAGAGATGATTGATATGTTAACTAAAAAAGAGGTGGCTTTCAACGAGGCGCAGTATAAGACCTCTGAACATGCCATGCGTTTGCGTACCAAAGCCCTCATTGCCCGAAACCTGTATGATAACGAGGCGTTTTACGTGATCATCAATGATCTTAACCCGGCGTTAAAAAAGGCGGTACAAGTTCTTCAAGATGGTACGTTTGAAAAGATGAAATTGGCCTATTCCGATTTCAAATAACCCCAATTAAATTTGCAATCAAAATCAAACTAAAAAACACAGTACGATGAGTAATGGATTAAAAGTCGGAATTCTGGTCGTTATGGCCGGTGCCCTTGGATTTCTCGGTTACACCCAATTCAAAAAAAGCGGAAACGAAATTGAAAGTCGTCCGGTTGAAGTAGCCACTGCACCGGCTGCCACCGACGGTTCTTCAGCAGCAACAACCAATGCCATGCCCGGAGAGGATAATGGTAACGGCAGCGCTACTAAGCTTTCAGAAACCCGTGCCAAAACCACGATGGCCTACGACAAGAAAGAGCACAACTTCGGCACCATCAAGCAAGGTGACCAAGTGGAGTGTGTTTTCAAAATCACCAATACGGGTAAAGAGCCGTTGATTATTGAAGAAGCTCATGGCTCATGCGGATGCACAGTACCTGATTATCCGAAAGACCCAATCCCTGCAGGAGAAACACGCGATATGAAAGTGAAATTCAACTCTGCCGGTAAGAAAGGAGATCAAGCGAAAACTGTGACTATCACAGCTAATACAGACCCTATCCAATCCATGATTACCATCAAGGCAAACGTGGATGCGCCGGAAACTGCAGAAGATTCTAAGAAGAAGAAATAATTCGCTCTCAGCGATGAATAAGGGCTGCTCCAAAAGAGCGGCCCTTTTTATTTCCTCAAACCGTAGTGCTTCATCACAAGACGTTCAAAGTGCCGATCCGGCAAGAGCCGCATTAGTCTGTAGGCCAGCTCAGCCATCGGCGGCGCAACACGATAGCGCAACTTGGGATGGTGTTGCTCAAGTATACGTTGTACGATGCGTGCAATTCTACGCGGATCTATACCCGTATTGACTTCGTTATTCACTTGCCTGTGAATTCGCTGATGGTCCTCTTCCAACTCCGGACTGACCGCTGCTGCAACAATGCGATGATGATTAATCTCCGTGCGGACATCGCCCGGTTCCACAATAACGACGTGAACACCGCTTCCCCTTAACTCCTGGCTCAGCGATTCACTTAATCCCTCAACGGCAAACTTGCTCGCACAATAAACACCACGAAAGGGAAGCGCCATTTGTGCTGCCATCGATGTTATATTGATAATCTTACCATGCCCCTGTCTTCGCATAACCGGTGCAGCCTGGCGGCATGTATTGAACACGCCAAAGAAATTGGTATCGATTACTGCTTTTGCCTCAGCCTCTGAAGTATCCTCAATCGCTCCAATCATGCCAATACCTGCGGCATTCACAAGGGCGTCTATTCGACCAAAACGCTCGAGTATCGTATCGCGAAGCTGACGCACAGCATGTTCATCGGTGACATCTAGGCTCACCGACCATACATTCGAGGGCAAACCCTTGGGAAGCGTGCGCGCGCACGCAACGACCATCTCCCCTCTTTTAGCAAGATGAGAAGCGATTGCATGGCCAATGCCTCTGCTTGCCCCTGTTACCCAAACGATGTGCGCCTTGTTCATATACCGAATACTCGTGTCAAAAGTAAAAGTCTCGGCTCACTGCGCTATATCTTAACCGCAAAATTGATGAACATCATGGATGTCACCGACCTGCTGGATGCCTTTGAAAAAGATGGCTTTTATGAATGGAGAAACTTTCAGGACACTGCCGACGCAATGGCGGTTCGAACCGAACTCCTCGAAACCGAGCAAAGCAACGGCTTCAAACAAGCAGCCATTGGAAAACAGGGCGAAGCAATGGTCAACAGCGGTCAACGATCCGACACCATCCACTGGATTGCCGCAGATTCAGCAGCACCGTATACCGCTCAAGTGCTCGAAAAACTCAGCGAAATCATCACTGTACTCAATCGTAATTTCTACTTAGGTATCCGTGATTTTGAATGCCATTACACGCATTATCCTCCAGGCAGTTTCTATAAGCGCCATGTCGATCGACACCGTTCAGGTTCATCCAGAGTAGTCTCATTCGTGCTCTACCTGAATGCCGACTGGCAGCTCGACGACGGTGGCGAGTTGGTTATCTATGAAGGCAGCAGTGAAGCTGCCGTTATCCGTCCGCAGCTAGGAACGCTCGCCATTTTCCTCAGCGAAAAAGAGCATGAGGTTCTGATTACAGCGCGCGACAGAATGAGCATCACCGGATGGTTGCTCACGGAATCCATCCTATAAAGTACTGCAAACAAAAAGGGCCGCTGATGCGGCCCTTTTATCGTTTAGTTCATGTTCTTATTGAACGATGAAACGAATGCTGTGAACATCGCTTCCGATTTGCAGGCGCACTTGATATACACCGGCTGAAGCACCCATCATGTCAACTGACTCGATGCGTGTAGCACTAACATTACCTAAGTCTTTCGTCATCACAACGCGACCATTGTTGTCAACGATGGCGTATGACATTGTTTCACCGGCCAAGCCCTCGATATTCATCAAGAATTGACCGTTGTTCGGGTTCGGGTACATTGAAATCGCATAAACGCGACCCAATTCATTTACTCCGGTAACCATGATCGTCTGTGAAGCAGTACAACCATTGTCATCCGTTACAGTCAACACGTAATCTCCGGCCTGAGCTTCAGTTGTCAATCCACTCAAGTCTTGACCATCAAAGTTAAATCCACCCGGACCGCTCCATGCGTATTGGTAAGGTGATGTACCACCGCTTACTGAGTAAGGGCTGCTACCACCTGCATCTTCATCGATTGGGTTAGCTGACAAACCATTGATAGCAAGTGCAGCTGCCGGAGCGCTGATGGTAAGACCACCCACAATAGCAGAGCATTGGTTTGCATCATAAACGATAAGCTCATAGGTTCCGGCAGCAAGACCGCTGATTGGGTTGGCCGTTGATAACGCTCCACCATTCACGCTGTAAGCATATGAACCTGTTCCACCGGTTGCAGTCACATCGATCTCACCGCTAGTTTCTCCAAAGCAAGCAACATCCGAGGTTGTTGCAGAGGCATCAACAACGGTCGGCTCTGTAATAGTCTCTGCCGCAGCGGAAACATAAGCGCAGCCATTAGCATCGATAATGTTTACTGTATATGAACCGGCTACAAGACCTGTAAAGCTTGGGCTTGTGTCGCCATTGGTTGGTGCAGCATTCAGTGCATAGGTGAATG
>CANHYZ010000023.1 GCA_947464885.1 Flavobacteriales bacterium | reverse complement strand
ATCTTTGAGTTATGAAAAAAGTACTTTTCTTGTTGAGCTTCGCCCTTTTTATCGGTGCCGCTCAAGCACAAACGGAGACTGAACAGGTGTGGCACAGCGATGTGAATGTTGCGATTCAGCAGTCACTTGCAACGAAAAAGCCCATGTTTCTCTTCTTTACAGGAAGCGACTGGTGTGGTTGGTGCATTCGCTTGCAAAAGGAAGTCTTTCAGACACCGTATTTCACCCAATGGGCCAAAGAAAATGTCATTCTGGTAGAGCTCGATTATCCGCGCAAGAAGCAGCTTCCCGAGGAGGTCCGTCAGCAGAATCAGACCATGCAGCAGATTTTTCAGGTGCAAGGATATCCGACAGTTCATCTTGTAACTCCTGAGCCGCAGCAAGATGGTACAGTGACTTTTACCTCACTTGGACAATCAGGCTATGCAGCGGGTGGACCGGAGTCGTGGTGTGCAACGGCAACCGGGATGATCAAAAAGTGACATAGATCACCCGTGTGTTGCGTCTTCTGTGTCTAGATTGGCCTTCGCCATGATCTACTTTAAGCGTTCTAACCCCTTCATTCATTTGAATAATATTGACTTTGCCATCGTTGGCTTGATATTTCTGATGTTTTCTTCAGGAATTTCAGCTCAGCAGAGAAACACCCAACTCAAAGTATACGGGCATTTTCAATACGCATTCGATGACCTGCGCGGTGAAAACTCCGATAGCTACTTCACATTGGGGGAACAGGATTTTTTCGTAACGTCCAATCTCAGTGACCGCATCAGTTTTTTAGGTGAGACAGTAGTTCGCTATGATAATTCAACCAGCAGTAAGTTCAGTCCTAGTATTGAGCGAGCCCAGTTAAAGTTTGATTATTACAAGAACCACAGTTTCATTGTGGGCAAGATGCACACGCCGGTGAATTACTGGAATGACGTTTACCATCACGGTCGCCTGTTTTATCCCACCATTGACCGTCCGAGTTCGTTCAGTTATTTAATCCCCATCCATTCACTTGGCTTTCGCATGCAGGGCCAAAATCTTGGGAAATTGAATTTTGGCTATGACTTAAGTGCCACCAATAGCATTTCATCCACCGACATATTCGACAGCGCGTTGAATAAATCGGTCACAGCAGCGGTGCATATTAAACCGATGGAAGGCATGCGCGTAGGTGCCTCCTACTACAACGATTACATGTCAGCCAATAAACCCGGCGCTCACGCAGGTCATGGTAGCGGCAATTCGGGATATACTGGCGCTCTCAACTACGAACTCACCTGCTTTTCATTCGCCTACTTTGGAAAGCATTTCGAAGTCCTCAGTGAATCCGTGTATAACCGCAACAAGACAGACAGTCTTGGAATTTCCGAGAACTACTCGCAATTCCTTTATGCAGGATGGCGCTTTAAGGAGAAGCATGTAGGTTACGGTGTTTTCGATTACATGGACATGTCGGAAAAGGAATTGCACACAACACCGATTAACGTGATAAAACTAGGATTGGGCTATAAGTTTGACTTCCTGTATAACTGCACCATGAAGGTTCAGTTGGAACGTCTTGAATCGGGAGACGACCATCTCTTTCACAACCACAATCGAATCAGTTACGATATTCGATTTCAGCTAGCCTATGGATTTTAATCGATACATAGTCTTGTTCTTGTTCAGTGTTTTGTCACTGAATGCAGACCTGTTATGCGGACAGCAACTTTCCGGGCTGACAATCATTGGAAATAACATCGGTACTAAAACACTAAGCGAGCAAGCTGTTATCGACGCATTCAAGGCTAAAAACAACTTTTGGTCGAATGGAAAAGCGCTTGCTGTTTGTTTACCTGAAACGAAGACGACCGATGCGACTCCTGTTTGTTTAAAGCTATATTCGAAAACAGTCTCTGAAGTGCAGAAATTTTGGTTATCACAGGTTTTTCAAGGAAGAAGCAGGGCTCCTCACTTCTTTGAAACTGATCAGGAAATGATAGATTTCGTTGAGAAAACTCCCGGTGCTATTGGAGCGTTTGTCAATGAGAAGAACATTCCCGTTCCAACCGAATTGAAGCTGCAAATAAATCCGTGACCATGCGCAACAGCATTTTCACACAGATTTGGGTGCCCTTGACGGCTGTTACGATAGCCGCAGTTTCATTGCTTGTTGTCTACTATCCCACAGAGCAAAGGGCTCTATTCAAACGGTACAAAACAACCGAGTTGCAGACCATCGGAAGAACGATTGCGACGGAGGTTGAGCATGCCCTCGACCAGGACGACTTTACCGGTCTAAACAAAATGATGGCCTCGGTGAGTGACTCAAGCAACATCGATTGCTCGGCCTTGGTATTTAACAATGATAACGGTACCGAAGAACTAACGGCCATCTTTCCCACCGAATACCCACTCGATTTAAGCAGACTTGACACGCTCAACAACATCTTCGTAAAGTCAACCTTCACGAGTAAAATTGGGTCAGGCTATATCTTAATTGCCCTGAACAAAAAGACCTTGGAGGAGGATATCGACCGCTTAAACCGGCCAATCTTCCTTTCTTTCCTGTTTTTCGGGTCGTTAATCATCATCCTGATTTACGCATTGGCACGCAGAATTAGCCGTCCTATAAATTCACTCACCGATTTCGCCAGGCAATTGCAACAAGGCAATTATCGGCTGTCTCTCCCGATGTCCAAAACTCGGAGTGTCGAATTGCAATCGCTTCAACAGTCTTTGGGTGATTTGGCAGGCGTGCTGCAGGCACAGAAAGATCACAATAAGCAGTTGACCGAAAACCTAGAGCATCAAGTTCAACAAAAAACAGAAAACCTGCAGCTTGCATTCAACGATTTGAACACGGCTCAGGAGATGGCCCATTTCGCTAATTTCTCCTACAATACAGAAGACGACACCTGGAAGGGCAGTGACAACCTGGCTCCATTGCTGGGCATACCCGATAGTATCGGCAACAAATTTCGGCCACTCTTAACCTGTATTAAGCCGGCAGATATCGCGCGCATCGATGCGCAAATGCGCATTGCCATCAAAGAAACCCAACGCTTTGAAATCCAGCTGCAATGGACAAGCCCACAAGATGGCAAAACCATTTGGCTGGATTGCACTGCCAATGTGTATATCGGCGCCAATAGAAAAGCCATCATCAGAGGAGTTGTCCAAGACATTACCACCAAAAAACTTCAACAAGAGGAGCTGTTTATCCTATCCAATGTAGCCAAGCGAACTTCCAACTTGGTTATTCTAACCGATACAAAGCGTCGCATCCAGTGGGTCAATGAAAGCGTATTGAAGGTAACGGGATATTCGATGGAAGAACTAATTGGAAAGACCCCCAAGATTTTCCAGAGCGCACGAAGCGATAAGCAGGAGATTGAAAAAATTAATAATGCCATCAGTGAAGTACGCCCTGTTTGGGCCGAGCTCATAAATGTTGGGAAGTGTGGGCGCGAGTATTGGATATCCATCAACATCGTTCCCCTATTCAATGACAAGGGTGTGCACACCGGCTTCATGGCTGTGGAGACTGAAACAACGGAGCGGAAAGAACTCGAACTGCAACGCGAGCAAACGATTCGTCTTTTGGAAGAGTCCAGAACTGAAATCGCCAAGATTAATGCTGAGCTCGAAGAAAAGGTGGAAGAGCGCACGCGCACAATTCAGAACCTGGCTTTGTTCCCGCAACAAAACCCGAATCCGGTGCTTGAATTCGACCTGCGTAACAAACGGATCAGTTATCAAAATCAAGCAGCGATAGATCAACTGGGAGACTACCTTTCACTGCCTTTTGAAAAGATACTGGAAGTGTGCAACATTGACCGGTTGAGCTATGAACAGCTCCGGGAATCCAATGAAACAACCATTCATGACTTCACCTACGAAGTTAAACTATTCCAGCTCAATGAGGATAATATCCTGCGCGTGTATCTGCATGACATTACTGAGCGAAAGAGAAACGAAGGACAATTAGCCCTATTGATTTCGCGCCTGCAAAAAACGGAATCTGACCTCAAAAACAAAACGGTGGAATTGCAGGCCTCTCTGGAAGAATTGGAACGCACGCAAAGCGATTTGCTCAACAAGGAGCGTCTTTCAACGCTGGGTGTGCTTATTGCCGGAATAGCGCATGAAATCAACACCCCTTTAGGTGCTATCAAAGCATCGGGAGAAAATCTAAAGGCACTATTCAGCAAGGGTTTGATTGAACTCATTCCTAAAATTACCCCTGCTGATTTGGAAACGGCCATGAAGCTATTTCATGCGGCGTCATTTGCGAATCTGTCGACCATTGAAGAACGTAAATTGGTGCAGGAACTGACTGCTGAAATAACGCTTCTCGGAATCGAACCTCGTCAGGCTCAGAAATACGCAAGAACCTTCGTGCAAATGGGTATATATCGTTTGGCCGAAGAGCACATGTCGATTCTCGCCAACTCGGGAACAGATATTATCCTGCAACTTGCCTTGAACCTGATTTTGATATTCAAATCCATTCAAACAACGACCCTATCTGCGGACCAGGGCAGTAAAGTCGTTCGCGCCCTGAACACCTTTGCCCATGGCAATTTGGCCTCTGCCTCAACCGAGTTCAATTTGCATGAAAACATCGAAACAGTGGTAACCATCTTCTGGAATAAAATCAAACAGGGATCTGTTGTGGAAATGAACATTCCAAAAGATGTCAAACTTGTGGGATTAGCCGAGGAAATGACGCAGGTGTGGACCAACATTGTCAACAATGCGCTGCATGCCTCCGGCAATCGCTGCACGATTCGATTTGATTATAGCCAAACTGAGCAACACCAAGTTATTGAGGTCTCGAATAACGGCCCTCAAATTCCACCCTCCATCATTGAACGGATTTTTGATCCGTTCTTTACCACCAAGGCACGTGGTGAAGGAACGGGCTTGGGACTGAACATCGTGCATGGTATTATTGAAAAACACAAAGGATCCATACGTTGCGAAAGTGATGCGCGTTTAACCCGATTCATTATTACTTTGCCGCTCAATGAAAAGGGACAATAAAGCGATTTTGTCGGTCGAAGACGATCAGGAAGCACTCAATGCCTTGCGCATGCAGCTCGATCGTAATTTCAGCGATGACTATTTGCTTGAATTTGCACAAAATGTGGATGAAGCAATTGCTGTAATTGATGATTTGATTGCTCGGGAAGTCAACGTTATTTTATTGCTCAGCGACTGGTTCATGCCCGGTAAAAATGCGGATGTCCTGGTCAACCATATCAAATCAAAAAACCCGAACGTCAGGGTAATTGTATTGAGCGGACAGCTCGATATCGCGAAAGCGGGTCAAATGCTCGAGGAACGTGTCATTGACCGCGTCATCATGAAGCCCTGGGACGAGGCTGAGCTTGTTAGTCAAATCAAAACGTTTTTGGTGGAGCAATAATGGACGCTGCACAATCATACACCTTGCTTCTTGTCGACGACGACACGCTTATTTTGGACGTACTACGTATTCAGTTGGAGCATTTCCTTCCCGAATTCATTACCATAGAACGCGCAAACAGTGGTGAAGAAGCCTTGTCGCTAATGAGAGAATTGTCTCAGCAAGGACATTCCCCTGTTGAAATTATCATCTCTGATTATTTCATGCCCGGGTTAACAGGCACCGAGTTTTTGCTTCGCGCGCACGTCATCAATCCATCATCGAAGAAAATCCTATTGACAGGCCAAGCTGATGAAGCGACGGTCAACAAGATTTTGGAAGAAACCAATCTCTTTCACTTCATGACCAAGCCCTGGAGTAGCGTCGAATTGAAACAGGTGATTTCGGATTTCATAACGCAAATTTCAGAAGGCTGACAATTCATAGCACATTTTTGCTAGTCCTGTCGCATTCGAGGTAATGAATAGCGCCCTCATATAAGGCCTTTCACATTTTTATCCGATGTATTCTCCGCGCTTTGGTCGCTTGAATTAGCTATTGAATTCACTGTTTCCGTGAGGCCATCTTACAGCATCAAACCTCACAGCAATGAAAACAATTTCCTCCCTTTTCCTGACAGTGCTGGCACTAGCAGGAACAACCGGCAATCTTCAGTCACAAGACAACAATCTGTGCTTGCACGAAAAGCAAACTACACCTAATTACGGTACTCAAGCTCCCGACTTCTCTAACGACAATAGCCCTGAGCTTGAACAATATTCTGCGTACCTGCAGTTCGAGCGCAACACCATTACCTATCAACTGCCAAAGGATTGCACATTAGCTAGCCTGCTGATCTTAAATGCAACGGGTGAAGTTACGGCGTTATGTCCAATAGATGTGGAAAAGGTCCGCTGTATTGGCACTGCGGAACTTCTCACCAACGAATTACCGGCAGGGAGATATTACATCAAGTTGCTTGTTGACTATGCCGTTTTGGATACAAAGCAGTTTATCAAAGTACAGTAACCTTACACCCTATTCCATTCTAAGCGGTTTGGGCAAAGTATTGTTCATGCCGCTTTTTTTTTGTGAAGAAGCAGAAGCTCATCTATATTTGAGACACCTTAATTACCAAAACCAACTTTCTATGAAAAAACACTACGCACTATGTTCGTTGGCGGCATTAGCCATTGGAATCTTTCTTATACAATGCTCTTCCGCCCCAACTGAATCAAAAAAAGAAAACGTGACGTCAGAAATCAAACCTCTTTATGGTGGATTTTCCAGCGCTGAACTGTATGGCGAACATCTTGTCACCATCTGTGCCTGTAACGATTGTCACACCCCAAAAAAGATGACTGACCATGGTCCTGAACCCGATAGTAGTTTGTGGCTCTCCGGGCACCCTGCGTCCATGCCTGCCCCTGCAGTTGATCGCAAGGACATGGCCGAGCGCGGATTGGCTGTGACTGATTTTCTAACAGCATGGGTTGGCCCTTGGGGCACAACGTATGCGCCAAACATCACCGGTGATGAAACGGGCATCGGTATGTGGAGTGAACAGCAGTTCATAAACTGCATTCGTGAAGGGAAACTAAAAGGTCTGTCAAGACCACTCTTGCCCCCGATGCCTTGGCAATTCTACAAAGCCATGACCGATGACGAATTGAAGGCCATTTTTGCCTACTTGAAATCCACCAAGCCTATCAAGAACATCGCTCCAGCCTACGAACCGCCGACAAGCGCAAGCGCTATGTAAAATGCAAATCAAAAATTCCCTCATACTCCTTACATTGCCGATGGCCATCGCTGTCGGCAGCTGCAACGGCCAAACTGCTCAAATGAAAGAACAATCTCAACCTAACCCGCTTTTATGCGACCCCGCTCAGGGCGTTTGCGAAATCCCTACTTCGAACGAGACTACAACCTCCGTTCAGTCACCCGTAGCCGTTGAAAAACCCATCAAAATCCTCTACTTCACCGATCCTATTTGCTCCTCCTGTTGGGGTATTGAACCTCAACTGCGTCGACTGAAAATGGAATACGGGGATCTTTTGGAGCTGGAATACTGTATGGGAGGACTGCTGCCCTCTTGGGAAGGTTTTAATGGCGGCGGCATTACCAAACCGTCAGATGTCTATCACCACTGGGAAGAAGTAAGCGAATACTATGGCATGCCTATGCTGGGCGACGTATGGGTCAAGGATCCCCTGCCCTCTTCTTATCCACCGTCGATTGCGTTTAAGGCAGCTCAAATGCAAGACAAAGAAAAGGCCCTGAAGTTTTTGCGTCGCTTGCGGGAATATGTTTTCATTGAAGCCCGAAACATCACCCTGTGGAAACACATTTCAGAGGCGGCATCATTTGCCGGGCTTAATGTGCAACAATTGGAACAGGATTATAACGGACCTGCACGCGGTGCCTTCGAAGAAGATTTGCAATTGGCCCGTCAAAACGGCGTGCGTGGCTTTCCAACATTGTTCGTGATGGACCGCGACGGAAATCGCCGCACCGTATATGGCTTCCGTCCGTATGCTGACTTCGAAAGTGCGATCAAAAACGTACTCCCCACTGCTCAAAAGTCACCACTCAATACTGAAGTCATCAATTACTTCTCCGACTACAAAAGCCTGACGGCGAAGGAACTGTCGGTATTTAACACCATCTCAATTGAACAGGCGCAGCAAGCTTTGGTTAAGTTGCAAACGGAGGGCACGTTGAGCTGCATCGAAACACGTCACGGTAACCTGTGGAGACTCAAAGAATAAGTAGAATTACCGTAATGTGAATGAATTGTTGGAAAGTGTCCGGGGTAATCCCAAGATTTCCGTCGATTTACTTGTTTGTGATGGAGGGGTTTATCGTCTGCTCTTTGTAGATTCGTAGCCTCTGTTAAGAGAGAAAATTTTAAAACCAAATTGATTTTTAACCCATGAAGAAAATCTACGCGTTATCGCTGTTTTCAGCAATCGCATTCTGGGGATCAGCCCAAACGTTCACCATGAACACGTCGCTGGTCACCACTGCTCATCATTCCGGCGGCTGCACCGGTGTTGCCGACATGAATAATGACGGACTTGACGACATCATCATTCTCGATGAAAGCGTCCAACTATCGATTGCTTATCAGCAAGCAGACGGCAGTTTTTCCCTCAGCTATTTCGGTGCGGTAAGCAGCGAATCCCAATGGGGAATGTGCATCGGTGATGTCGACAACGACGGTCACAAAGACGTGATGTGCGGTGGGGCTTATGATGATGTTCACATTGTGAACATCGACGGTCCGGGTGCATTCGACGTAGTTGATTATCCATGGGCAGCAATCTTTACCCAGGGTTGTAATTTAGCCGACGTCGATAACGACGGATTTCTGGATGGCTTCCTCTGCCACGATGATGGTCATAACATGATCCTCCACAACGACGGCACAGGTTCATTCAACAACGGTCAGAGCATGATCGACATGGTGTTTTATCCTGAAGTTGCCGGAAACGACAACAGCGGAAATTATGGCTCCGTGTGGACCGATTTCGACCGCGACGGTGATACCGACCTGTTCATTGCTAAGTGTCGTCAGTTTGTGAGTGATCCTTTAGACCCACGCCGTACCAATATTTTGGTAATCAACAACGGTGATGGCTCTTTCGACCATACCAATCCCTCTACCGGCGTATCCTATGCGCAAGAGCGCGGACTGGTTAACCTCGAGCAATCGTGGACCAGCGATTTCGCGGACATTGACAACGATGGAGATTTCGATTGTTTCCTGACTACCCACAGCGGCACATTGGAAATCTACGAAAACGACGGTAACGGATTCTTCACCAACCGCACTTCCGGTTCAGGCCTGGAATATTCAGGATTCTTCCTTCAGGGCAAGATGCATGACTTTGATAACGATGGATTCCTGGACTTGATTCACGCAGGTGGTAACCACGACTACTACCACAACGACGGTGATTTCACCTATACCCGTATTCAGAACACGTTCATGAACAATGATGTGATGCACAGCTTCGGTATTGGTGACCTAAACCATGATGGATACCTCGACGTTTATGCAAGCTATGGTGATGGATATGTGAGCGCAGACAATGCTCACCCTGATCGTATCTTCATCAACGATGGTGGAAACAATAACTGGATTTCATTTGATTTGGACGGTATCGTAAGTAATAAAGACGCTATCGGAGCAATCGTCGAAATCACAGGTTCTTTCGGAACGCAAATCCGCGAGATTCGCGGTGGTGAAAGCTATGGCATTACCAATACGTTCAACTGCCACTTCGGACTTGGTTCTGCGAGCACAGTTGACCAGGTAATCATCTATTGGCCTTCAGGTTTGGAAACAACCATCGACAATCCTTCTATCAATACTTGGCACAACATTGCAGAGAGCCCCTGCCAGTTGCAGGCGCCAACCATCGTGGCATTGGGTGCTACCCAATTCTGCGCAGGTGAATCAGTTACGCTGCAAGCCAATAACGCCAATTTGACCTATGCATGGAACAACGGTCAAACCGGAACTTCAATCACGGTGACTCAGGCCGGCAATTACTTTGCAACAGCAACAAGCGCTGAGGGTTGTATTGCAATTACTGCTGCTATCTCCGTTACCCAAGCCAATGACCAGCCTGCTGCAATCATCCCGGTTGGTGATACGCATATCTGCGAAAACTCAAGCGTTACGTTGACAGCTACACAGGGTGTATCGTATTTGTGGAGCAACGGCGCCACTACACAAAGTATTGATGCCTCTGAAGCAGGTAACTATACCGTGGAGGTTGTTGGTCAGTGCGGAACATCAACATCTACTCCTGTAGCTGTTGAGGTATCAGTTGCACCGGCTACACCATCGCTTACCAACATTGAAATCAATTCAGGCGAAACTGCAACGTTCACTGTAACCGGCGGAAATAGCGTAAGCTGGTATGATACTGCAACCTCAAACACTCCCCTTGCAAGCGGCAACTCATTTACTACACCTGTTCTGAACGCAACAACCTCCTACTGGGTGGAAGATGCCAACGTTACTCCCGGTGATGTAGCTGCAGGTGGTAAGACAGGCCAGACGTTGAACAACGAAGGTCAATACCAACAGAACTCAACCTACTACCTGATCTTCAACGCTGAAGAAGATATCGTTATCAATTCAGTGAAAGTATTTGCGGATGGTGCAGCGGATCGTGCGATTGCTGTTATCGATGCAGCCGGCAATACCGTTGTTTCAGGCACATTCACTATTCCTGATGGTGAATCGGTGGTTAACCTCAACTTTGCAGTACCACAAGGCACTGGCTATGGCCTTCGCCTAACCGGTAACAACCCTCTTTTGTGGAGAGACAAGGACACCAATACCCCATTTGACTACCCTTATGCTGTTGGTGATTTGGCAACAATCACCGGCACGAATGTAACGGGCGGTAATACGAATAATTTCTACTACTACTTCTACGACTGGAACGTTCAGGCTCCTGACTTTGCTTGCACGAGTGATCGCGTTGAGGTTCAAGCCATCGTGATTGGTGTTGATGAAATCACCAGTGTGACAAACATGCAATTGTATCCTAACCCTGCTAATGATTTGGTGAACATCACCTTTGGCAGCTTAGTATCGAATGTGCTCACAACACGCGTAATCGACCAGACCGGTCGTGTGGTAAGTACGCAGCAATTCACCTGCTCTACCGGCGCAAACACGCACCTTTTGAACGTAGCTGATTTGGCTGCAGGTGTATACCAAGTGCAATTGACTATGGGCAATCAAACGGCGACCCGTGTGATTGTGGTTGAGTAATCCTCTTAAGAAAATAATTGAAAGGCTGCCCGCAAGGGCGGCCTTTTTTTTTGAGTTCTAGTCCAAAAGTGTGCGCTAAATCGGTAATCTGTAATCTGTAATCTAAATTCATCTCATGGCGACAATGAAGGTCACCCCGACGCTGGAATTTGTATAAGAGTCTTCCTGAGAGAATAGCGCGTAATCAGTCATCTGTCATCCGTCATCCGTAATTTGTAATCCCCCCTAATAATGGGCGACCATGAAGGTCACCCCGACGGTGGAATTTATTGGAGTGTATGCCCTGATAAAACAACCTCATCCCTCACACTTAACCCCTCACCCCTTTTCTCCCTTAATTTTGTAGTATGGAATTTCAGCGTGGCGATCGGGTCAAGTTTCTCAACGACGAAGGAGAAGGCACTGTTGTGGCTTTTCCTTCCAAGGGCTGGATCTTGGTTGAAGACCGCGATGGCTTCACGTATGAGCATCGGATTGAAGATTTGGTGCCGGTGGGCAGTCGATTAAAAGAAGAGGAAAAGTACCATTCGACCCAACCCGATATTGTGGATGTTGTAGAGCGAAACCTAGATCAGCATTTTGCTAAAAAGGCGCGTGATCAGTTTAAACTGCTCTACAAAAACAAGGAGGCCAACAGCGTCAAGCGCAAGGGTGAACTCATGGAAGTGGATCTCCATATCCATGAATTGTTGGACGATCACAAGGGCATGGGGAACAGCGAAATCATCGCTGTTCAACTCGAGCATTTCGAGCGCACGTTAAGAATTGCTGAGAATAAGAAAATCCCTAGGATTGTCTATATCCATGGTGTTGGACAAGGAGTGCTGCGTGCAGAAATACGCAAGATGTTGTATCAATATTATCCGCACTGCGAGTTTTTAGATGCTTCATACACCGAATATGGCTACGGAGCCACAGAGGTTCGCATAAAAGCAATGCGCTAATCCACAATCCGTAATCCGTAATCCGTAATCCGTAATCTGTAATCTCCTAGTACCCTCCTCCAACCGCCACATACCCCCTGTCACGGTTGTATTCATCGGCGGCGAGCCACAAGGCGTCGTCTTTAGGCGCTTCGAGCAGCAGACTGCTCCCCGAGAGAAGCACGCCGAGCAACATCAACGGATTGAATTGGAATGATTGTCCGGCCTGCATGGCGATGGTCGAAGCCAGAACACCGGCACCCGAACCCATTAAGCCAATCTGAACGAACTTATACTTACGGTAATCCTTCAAATGGGCCGTTGCGCCCAGATTATCGGCCAGATCAATTTTCATATTGCCGTAGCCTACTTTGCGTACAGGTTCGGTGCCCACATTGTAGAACTGCACTTTCATTCCGTCGGCTAAATCAGCATCTCCGTTTTTGGGTTGCAACAAATCACCGCCATAGACATCGATATCGATTTTCTGATAGAGATTGGCGCGGCCCTTATCAATGCACAGCGCAAAGTTGGGCTGGTCGAAGCCTTCGATTCGGCCCAGGTTTGCAAAATAGCCATGGCTGTTTTGAAAGAACTCTACATCCTTGGCGGGAATCATCATATCGTCGAGACGAAAAACAGGCTCTGTGTT
>CANHYZ010000022.1 GCA_947464885.1 Flavobacteriales bacterium | reverse complement strand
TTAATTTCTGCGCTGCTTCATCGATATTGCTCATTGTCGCATCCGTTAAAGCCAAGCGGAAGGGCAACCGATCTGCCGGCTTCTTTCTACTCGCATGGTCGGTATTTATCGTCGCATGCACCATTTTCGCTATGAAAGATTTTGGCGTGCTTCCGTACAACACCTGGGCAGTCTATGCACTGCCCTTCGGCTCGGCCATAGAAGGTGTTTTGCTCTCCTTTGCGCTTGCTGATAAAATCAACTTGCTCCGTAAGGAAAAAGAGGAAGCTGATGCCCAACGACTGAAGACTATTCAGACACAAAACGAACTGCTTGAAACGAAGGTGCAACAGCGCACTGCACAGCTCGAAGAAGCGAAAGACTATATTCAATCGCAGTATGACCACTTGCGCTTGACGCAAAAGCAATTGGTTGAATCAGAGAAACTCGCAGGTCTGGGTCAGATGACAGCCGGGATTGCGCACGAATTGAATAACCCCATCAATTTTGTTTCCTCTAATGTCGCTCCATTACAGCGCGACATTGACGACTTACTCTCCATCATTGATAGCTATGAAGCACTGGGTTCTGCTCCGGATGCGAATGAACTGAACTCGGTGAGAGCGCAAAGTCAAGCATTGGACATTCAGTTCCTCCGAAAGGAAATACAACAACTGCTCAAAGGCATTGATGAAGGCTCTAAGCGAACGGCTGAAATCGTGCGTGGTCTGCGCATTTTCGCCCGCACCGATAAAGACACACTCATCTCGGCCAACATCAATGAATGCATCAATTCAACCATCGTCGTGATGAAGGGTGTAACGAAAGGCCAAGTGACCGTTGTTAAAGACATCCGAGAAGACATTCCGGAAATTGAATGCTTCCCCGGAAAACTCAACCAGGTTATTGCCAACTTGATTTCGAACGCTATTCAAGCAACACGCATTCCCGGCAGAACCGCAGAGGAGAGAACCATTCACATCCGATCAACCTTTGACCATGACTACGTGACGATATCGGTAAGCGATAATGGCTGTGGGATTGATCCGCAAGAAATGGAAAAGATTTTCGTTCCATTCTACACCACCAAAGCCGTGGGTGAAGGAACCGGTTTAGGACTATCGATAGCGCGCGGTATTGTGGATCAGCACATGGGCAAAATCGAGGTCGTTTCCGAGCGCGGAAAAGGGACTGAGTTTATCCTACATTTGCCTCGAAACCGTAATCAAGCAACCAACCAAGCTGCCTAATGCTTTCCTCGAACAAGGCTTACAGCATATTGTACCTCGATGATGAGGAGCAAAACCTGCTCTCCTTTCAGGCGCTGTTTCGCCGCAGCTACAATGTGTTCACCACTTCAAGTGCTCATGAGGCAGTGGAGATCCTCAACAACAACGACATTCAGGTAATTTTTTCCGATCAGAAAATGCCGGATGTCAGCGGTGTTGAATTCTTCGAAACCATTCTGCCTGATTTCCCGCATGCCGTGCGCATCCTGCTTACCGGCTACGCCGATGTTGAAGCCGTGATTGATGCCATCAACAAAGGGCAGGTGTACCGTTACGTCGCCAAACCCTGGGACGCGAATGAGCTCGGCATTTGCATTGAAAATGCACTGGAAAAGTATAACCGCGACCTTACGTTGCGCACTCAAAACAATGCGCTGGAAAAAGCCAACAGTGAATTGGCTCAATTGGTTTTTTCGGCATCCAATCAATTGAAACCTGCACTGGAAAACATGCTGCACGCGGTTAACACCCTCGAGTCCGGACCGATGGATGCTCAAGCCTCAGAAGCCATCAGCAGCATACGCGGCGAAATAGCCCGTCTGCATACCTTCAGCAAACAGATTAGTCAATTCTATCAGAACACACATAGCGAAGTTGTATTGGAGGAAGTGAATCTTCAAAGCTTACTGACTGAAATCATCGAACAGCTCCCTCGACAAAAAGGTGGACCCGTTTGGGAAGTCACCACAGACATCCGCGTCCAGGGTGGTTTCAAAAGCGACATCAAGCGCATCACTATGATTTCGCAGAGCGTTTTGATGAATGCCATCGAACATTCAGACTCTGCTAAATCAGTCAACAACATCCGAGTGTCTGTTATTCAAAATGCAGAAAAAGCGGTTTTCAAAATTGAAGACGAGGGTGTTGGCATGGACAACGATATGCTCGAACGTCTGCTTTCTATGGAATTACAAAACGATGTTCAATCACCTATTGGTGTAGGTTTACATCTAACAAGAAATGCAGTTTCCAAACTACTGGGTAAAATCAGTGGTTCAAGCGAACGAGGAATAGGAACACGAATTACATTTGAGTTACCGAATAGAGGATGATGGATTTGAGCCACATACAGTTTCACTTAGTTGACGACAATGACATTGACATTGCCGTTAATGTAAAACTGTTGAATTTGGCCAAGATTTCTGATCATATTTCCACCTATACAAGCGCAGTTAAATTCCTTGATTTCATTGAGCAGCACCCGGAGAACTTCAAAACAGGCGTGCACGTTGTCCTTCTCGACATCATGATGCCCGTCATGAATGGCTTCGAATGCCTCGAGGCGCTGGAAATGCTGGACGCTTCGATTGTCTCGAACATCAATGTTTTCATGCTCTCCAGCAGCATCGACCGCAACAACATCATGAAAGCCGAGAAGCATGCGATTGTGAAGCGCGTTATCGAAAAACCGCTCGATGTGTATCTTTTGAAAATGGCCTTGGAGGATGTTTACGGTCAATAATTCGTGACCAGCACTACCTGTTTTTATTAACCTTCCTTTCGTCAATAAACTTTCCAGGGAGAGTCATAGCGTGCAGATCATCGCCTATGTTTGGAACGCGCAGTTGCGCCCTCATCATGAATAAGTTCATTCAAAGTTCATCCTTTCGAAAAGCGCTGCTGGGTATCGCCCTGGTATACACAACCTTGCTGTTGGGCTCGTGGTTTTGGCTGCAGTGGTACACCGACCATGGCGAGTACGTGAGTGTGCCGGATTTGAAAGGACTCAGCGTCGATCAAGCCATTGCCGAACTGCAGGCACGCAACCTCGATTACCTTGTTATCGACAGCGTTTACGAGCGAAAAGCCGATCCGGGAACCATTTTCGATCAAAGTCCCGTCTTCGAAAGTCAGGTAAAACAAGGTCGACAAGTCTTCCTCACCATCTTCCGCAATAGTCCGCCGATGGAAAAAATCGGCATCAAGCAAGGGGATTTCGCCACGGTCGCCATGATTAAGCTGCGCAACAAATCCATCGATTTTGATACGCTCTACGAAGACAACAACACCCTCGCCAACAGCATCATTCGAGTCACCCAAAAGGGGCGCAGCCTGCGTCCCAACGATGAAGTGGCGCGTGGATCCAAGGTGCTGCTGGTAATTGGCCGCAATGCCAGCGACAAAATCATTGTGCCCGACTTTAGCGGCATGACGTGTTTGCAAGCCAAATCCATCATGGACACCCTCAATCTGGAGTGCAATTGTCGCTTTGAACCGGAAATTTCTGCACCCTCCGCACAAGATTCGATGACTTTTCGCGTTTGCCGCCAGGATCCGAAACACGATCCGGTTGTAGGTACCTCGGCCGGTCGTATTGTAGATTTGTGGCTGTACAATACCCCATGCGAGACCGACACCTCGCAGCAACATTAACGCATGAACCGATATTACTTTCTTCGTTCGCTTATTACCGCTTGCCTAGGTCTTGCAGGCCTTAGTCTGAAAGCTCAGGAATTCGAATTTCCGCTGCGCTTCAATGCGCAGGCGAATGAACGGTTTCAGCGCGAACAACGATTCGATGCCAACGCCGAACGCGGAGGATCTTCCTCCCTGATTCTGCCATTTTTGGATGATTTCTCACGATACAGCCTGGCTACCAACGACCCTGATATTCCCACCGATTGGCAGCGCTGGTCGGATAATGCAGCCTACATCAACTGTACGTTTCCGATTAATCCCATGACCATCGGTGTGGCTACGCTCGACGGTCTGGAAGCGGATGGCACTCCCTATAGCGACACCCTCTACTTCCCCACAATCACCGAAGCTTTCCTTGACTGGGGGCTTGCCGACACGCTCACGTCATTGCCCATCAACATGGCCGGTTTCACGGAAGCCGATAGTCTGTACCTGCTCTTTCACGTGCAAGCCGGTGGCATCGGCAATGCACCCGACGCCGATGGCATCCTGGGCGCTGAAGGTGATACGCTCGTGCTTGAATTCTACTCACCCATCCAAGGCGGATTCTGGAATCGTGTTTGGGCCAAGGAAGGCGGCGTTGATCCATCCGTGTTCGACACTGTTTTTATCCCTATTACTGACCCCATCTATTTTCAGGATGGTTTTCGCTTTCGATTCAAAAACTACTGCACGCAACATGGCGCGCTGGATCATTGGCACCTTGACTATGTGCTGCTCAACGACAACTTGAGCCCGACGGATTTTTTCTACAATGAAGTTGCTTTTCAATATTGCAACAATAGTTTGCTGAATCTCGGACTCACAGCCATGCCGTGGACGCATTTTCAAACCACTCCGGAATTGTATATGCGCGACGACATTACCTTTTACCAGCGCAATCTGGGGATTACAGAAAACATCACCTCGCAATGCACCATCAGCTATGAAGGCGAAAACCAATTCGTAAGCGCATCCGACGCCAATACGCAATCCAACGGATACAGCAACATCGAGCGAACAGTATCGCTGAACAACTACCAATTCAACACACCCACTTCGGTTGATTCAGCTTCATTTACCGTGCAGGTTTCATTTGCCGCCACCGACAATCAAGTGCAGAACGACACGATGCGCTTCACCCAGCAATTCACCAACTACTACGCTTATGACGATGGCAGCGCCGAGCGCGCCTATGGCCTGCAGAATGCCGGAGGAAAAGTAGCCCTGCGCTTCAACACGCCTGTCGATGATACGCTGCTTGGAGCTTACATCTATTTCGAGCCGATTCAATACATGGCAACCGACCAGACCTTCATCCTGCAGGCCTGGAACGATGTCAGCGGAGATCCGGGAACATTACTCACGAGTGAGTTCGATAACTTCAACTTCTCCTTGCCGCATTATTACGAAAGCGGTCCGAACATCTTCGTGTATTATCCTTTCACCGACCCTGTATTCATTCCGTCCGGAAATTTCTATATCGGCACACTGCAACAAAGCGATGTGTCGCTGAATTTTGGATTAGACAAGAACACGAATTCAAACGATACGAAACTGTTTTACCAACTGCAAGGCAGCAGCGATTGGCTTCCTTCGAACATCACAGGAAGTGTGATGATCAGACCGGTTTTCAAAGCCGGATTGCCCGAATGGGTGAATGTGGAGACGACCGATAACACGGACATGCAGCTTTATCCCAACCCGGTGAGCGATCGTCTGCAGCTCACATTATCATCCAAATGGATGGATGCACACTACACCATCCTCAATGCACAAGGTCAGTGCCTCATGAGCGGTGCGCTTCAACATCAGACACAATTGGAACTTGGCGTGGAAACATTAGCCAAGGGTTTGTATACACTTCGGCTGACACACACCAACAACGAGGTTACCTATCAATCTTTCATTAAACAGTAATCTCCCGTTGACACGATGAGTGAATTTGCAGAAGGACAAGAGAACGAACAAGATGATGATCTGTTTGAACATCATCGTATCGTAGCCGATAAGGGTCAGGGTCTTGTCCGCATCGACAAGTTTCTCTTCGATCGCCTTGAAAAAACATCCCGTACACGTGTGCAAGATGCCTGTGACAATGGCTTTGTGCGCGTCAACGGAACTGCAGTCAAAAGCAGCTACAAAGTCAAACCACAGGATGTCATCACGATGGAGCTGCCCTATCCTGTGCGTGAGATAGAGCTCATTCCGGAAAACATCCCGTTGGAAATTCTCTTTGAAGATGATGACCTCATTATCCTGAATAAGCCATCAAACATGGTTGTACATCCCGGTCATGGCAACTATTCCGGAACATTGGTTAATGCGCTTATCTATCACTTCCAAAACCTTCCTAAGCGCAGCGATGCTCATCCCGGCTTAGTGCATCGTCTGGATAAAAACACGACCGGCGTGATGGTGATTGCCAAAACCGATAAGGCCTTGATTAACCTCAGCAAACAGTTTTTCGACCGCACCATCGAACGCCGCTATGTCGCTTTGGTGTGGGGAGATGTCAAAGAGGATGGCACTATTACGGGGAATACCGGACGCAGCATAAGGGACCGAAAAGTCTTCACCGTATTTCCGGAGGGCGATCATGGTAAACACGCTGTCACGCATTATAAAGTTATAGAGCGCCTTGGATATGTAACGCTTGTAGAGTGCAAACTCGAGACCGGCAGAACGCATCAAATACGGGTGCACATGAAGCATAAAGGCCACACCCTTTTTGGTGATTACGAATACGGTGGTGATCACATACTCAAGGGAACGACGTTTCCCAAGTACAAACAATTTGTACAAAACTGTTTGGACATGCTTCCGCGTCAGGCATTGCATGCCCGATCGCTTGGCTTCAATCATCCCACCACAGGAGAATGGATGTTTTTCGAGAAAGAATTACCTCCGGATATGGCACAGGTCATCGATCGCTGGCGTGCCTACATCAGCGCCAACGAAAACTAATCAGACGAATTAGTTTAATGAGAAATTAAACTCTCCTTGCTTCATCAAACGATAATGCATGGACAGTTTCGCCATGAGCTGAGCGAAGCTCTGCATGGCTTGAGCAGTGGCATCAGAAACCTGCTCTTTGCGAAGGCGCAATACCAGCAATCCATACAACGCCGTCAAACACACTTCAATATCGTTGGTTGATTTACCATCGGTGCGCGAAATGTATTCCTTGATGTTGGGTTGTGCCAAGCGATAGGACTCGGCATAGGACTTATCCTTCACCACATTCAACAGCGTATTGTGCAGGTAGTTGAGCTCGAAAATAATTTCATGGATCTCGCTGATATGGCCGCGCTGTTCGACACCATCACGACGCATTGTGGACATGAGTTCTGCAAACCATTGCTTCTCCGTATCAAATGCATCTTCGGAAGGAGTGTATGAAGAGATGAAATCATCCAATGCATTGGCGTCGAATTGTACGGCACGCAAAAGGTCCTCCATCTGCCACAGGAAGATGATGTACTCGGAAACGTTCTCCTTAAGCTTCTTGGCGGCTAGACTCATTTGGCTTGCTTTTCGGCTTCGTATTCTGCGTTCAACCCCGCGATTACCTCAGCTGTGATGTCGTAGTCAGGATTGCCGTAGAGCAGCACCTGAAACTCACTTTGCTTATTGATCACATAATCGATTCCACGTTCGCGGGTGTATTTCTCCAGATAGCGATTCACGCGCTCAATAAGCTCCTTCTGCAAATCAGCTTCCTTCTTTTGCAATACGCCTACCTCCCTTTGCTGGATTTCATCCATCTCTATTTGGAGGCGCTCCATGTCCTGCTGAAGTGCGATGGCTTCCGCTTCCGACATTTCCGGATGTTCCTGCGCATAGCGCATGTTTTGTTCATATTGCGCTTGACGCGGACCATATTCGCGCTTTACGCGTTCTTCCGCAGATGCCATTTTAGCATCAAGGTCCTTGGATTTTTCCACGATAAACGTATAGCGCTGGTTGAGCGTGTCACCATTGACAAACGCGACGACGGTAGCATCCGGACCACCTTCCTTGGCGAATGCCGCCGGCACAGGCACAGCTTGCTCCGTTGCATCTGCTGTATTTCCGGAAAAGACTTTTATCGCAAGCACTACCACTATGATTGTGAGCAGTGCGCTCCACGCCATTGAAAATTTAGATGTCATATTCAATTGTTCTTTTTTAAGTCCTCAAAAGCCTTTTTAAAATCGCCGTGCATCCCATTGAATCGTTCCATACAATGGTTGATGAGCTCGGGCGTCACTAATGCCTTCACTTCATCCACACCCGACATGCTATCGGCGCTAATCTTGAAAGACTGCTTGTATTGCGCGGCTTCCATTTCGATGATGTACTTCTCGTTATAGAGAAAAATCGAAATCTTCAACTGCGGATGTGGTATGTTGGCAATGATTCTCATTAGGAAATGCAAAAATAAGCAGCACTTTCATGTGCAGGAATTTAACTTTCGCTCATGTTTCGTGACTTAACCTCGGCCGAGGCCAAAAAGCGGCTGGAAGAATTCGGGTACAATGAGCTCGCCGGCTCTCAGCCTAAGAACGTGTGGCGCATTGCACTAGAGGTGGTTCGCGAACCGATGTTTTTGCTGTTGATTGCCTGTGGCAGCCTTTACATGTTGCTGGGTGATTACCGCGAAGGACTTGTGTTGGTCTCCAGTATCGCCATCATCATTGCCATTACGTTCGCCCAATACCGCAAAACTGAACGCTCATTGGAGGCCCTGCGAAACCTGGCCTCTCCGCGAGCCTTGGTCATACGCGATGGCCAAAAAGTGCGCATTGCCGGAAAAGAAGTGGTTCCGGGAGACATTCTGGTAGTCAACGAAGGCGATCGCATTGCTGCCGACGCGACCGTTTTCGATTGTGTTTATATGTCGGTAGATGAATCACTTCTCACGGGAGAATCCATGGCCGTAAATAAATCCGGCGAAGAAAAACACAACCGCAGCTATAGCGGAACCCTCGTTGTTCAAGGCGCCGCGCTGGCTATTGTAACCGCTACCGGAGGTCAAACCGAATTCGGGAAAATCGGCAAATCGCTGCAAGCCATTACTGACGAAGAAACTCGTCTGCAAAAAGAAATGAAGGTGCTGATTCGGACACTTTCCATCATTGGTGTTGTAATGAGCATCACCGTTGTCATCGCCTTCTATGTTCAGCGCGGAAATTTCATCGAATCATTGTTGACAGGACTTGCTGCATCGATGGCCATTCTGCCGGAGGAATTTCCCGTTGTCTTAACCATTTTCCTCGCACTCGGCGCCTGGCGTCTCTCCAAAAAAAATGTACTCACACGCCGCTCGAGTGCCATAGAAACATTAGGATCGGCAACCGTTCTCTGCAGCGACAAAACCGGCACCATCACTCAGAACAAAATGATTGTGGCCGCTATTGCCTTCAACGGCCAAGTATTCGAATCATCTCAAATCGATTGGAATCAGGACGACATGCTTCGTTTAATTGAAATCGGTTGCCGCGCTTCGCAAGCTGATCCAACCGATCCGATGGAAAAAGCAATTTATGCCGTTCACTCCAACCCCGCGCTTGCATTGAGTCGTATGGAATTCGAGCGCGAATACAGTCTGAGCAAAAGCCTGCTGATGATGACGCGCGCCTACCGTGTTGATCAATCCACGGAATACCACCTGTCTACCAAAGGTGCGCCTGAAGCTGTTCTTAGCCTTTGCCGTCTTTCCGAAGATGAAAAAAAGCAGCAACTGGAACTCGTGCATCAAATGGCACAAATGGGCTACCGTGTGATTGCTGTAGCGAAGAGCAGCCATGTCGGCAACGAATGGCCTGAAACGCAACATGCCTTCGACTATTCCTTCGAAGGTCTGCTTGGATTTGAAGACCCCATTCGCCCGGAAGTTCCTAACGCGGTAAAAGAATGCAAGAACGCAGGTATTCGAGTATGCATGATTACCGGCGATTTCCCGGCCACTGCGCTGGCCATTGCAGATCGCATCGGACTAGAACATCATGGAAACGTATTGACCGGTGAAGACATCAAGCTACTTCCGGAAAAGGAGCTGCGTGAGCGCATAGCCACCACATCTGTTTTTGCCCGGGTTGTTCCTGAACAAAAACTGCACATCGTCAATACCCTAAAATCCAACGGAGATATTGTGGCCATGACGGGCGATGGCGTCAATGATGCGCCCGCATTGAAGGCAGCACATATAGGAGTCGCTATGGGTGCGAAAGGAACCGATGTGGCGAGAGAAGCATCGTCTATTGTATTGCTTGACGATAATTTCGCCTCGATTGTAGCGGCCATTCGTTCCGGTCGACGCATCTTCGACAATCTTCAAAAGGCCATGTCGTATATCATGGCCATTCACATTCCCATCATCATCCTAACGCTGCTGCCAGCCTTTTTTCCGTTGCTTCCCGTGTTGCTCTTCCCTATCCATATTGTTTTCATGGAGCTCATCATCGACCCGGTCTGTTCCATTGCATTCGAATCCGAGCAAGAAGAACGTGGCATTATGAATCGACCACCGCGCGCAGTCGATGAACTATTTTTCGGTAGAGATAAAATTGCGTTTGCTATTTTCAAAGGAATTCTGTTGCTCGCATCCGTGCTTACAGTTTATGGCTTATCGGTAAGGGAAGGCCATAGTGAAGGCGAAGTGCGCGCCATCACGTTCTCCGCATTGATCATTGGCAATATCTTTTTAATACTCGCTGACCTTTCGAAAACACGTTCATTTATAGCCGTCATCAAGGAACGCAGCACCGTCACCTTGCTCATTCTCTCCGGTGCTTTTGGATTATTGATTCTTGCGATTGCTGTGCCGGCGCTTCATTTGATTTTCAACTTTGAGCATCCGGGATACGCTCACTTCTTACCTGCGATTACATCCGCGGGGGTCATGCTCTTGATTTTGGAAATCATCAAGTGGCTCAAATACGGTCGTACCGTCAAACTATGAGGCCGCAACAGCCTTCGCCTTTTCATCAGCAATACGCTTAAGAATACGCACCACCACTAGCGACAGAATCGTGCTCAGCGCGGCGAGGTAGCCGACCCACTCGAAATGCATCAGTGGACTGTTTTCATCGGCTTGGGAGATAATCAGTCCCGATATGATTCCTGATGACCCGCTGGCCAACGACATCATGGCCGAATTCAAACTCATAAAACCGGCCCGTTGCTCGGGATTCACAACCGTTGTCGCAATGGTATTCGCAGGAATCATTCGACCTGAAATCAAAACAAAGAAGAACGCCGCAATAAGCAGCACCACCCACAATGGCACTTGCGGCAGATGCGTGATGACCAAAACAGGCACAATGCTCAGCAATGCTGCCACCGTGAACACGCGAAAGCGACCAATACGATCAACCATACGGCCGATAGCAAATCCACTGACGACCGTGGCCGCACCTCCCACCAGATATATCCACTTGATATCGCTTTGCAGCAGCCCCACATTATTGATGTAGAAGGGCGTCATGAATGAAATGACCGTGAACTGTCCGAGAACCAGAAGCACCGTAAACAACAGCGCATTGCGTTGCTCACGGGATTTCACGGCCCAACGAATGGCTGCAGTGCGATCGTAATGCGTGCGATTTTTTAAATGCTCTGCCATCGGTGGAATGCTCTTAAATGCCAATAACCATATGGGGAGCGCCAAAAGGGTGACACCATAAAACGGCACATGCCAATTGTTATCGAAGACATCGACCAGCGTCAAGGCCACAGGCATTCCCAGAATGGCTGCAAGCGAAAACGAAATGGTAACAACGCCCATGGCCCTGCCTCTGCGTTCGAGTGGAATTGCATCACCGATAATCGACATGACCAAACCGCCGAGTAAACCGCCGGTGAGACCTGTGATAACACGCGTCAAAATGAACAGCATGTAATTTAACTCCTCATCGGAGGTGTTTGGTAGAATGGCACTGGAGAGTGTCCCAATCATAAACCCAAAATACGCCGTGAGCAGCGCCTTCCGCCTGTCGAGATTATCCAAATAAAATACGCCGGCAAAGGCTGTGACAAATGCCGCGATACCATAACTCGAAACCAGAAAACCATATTGCTGCGGACCAATGGACAATTCTTTTTTAAGAATATCCCCCATCGGCATCATGATCATGAAGTCAACGATGTTGGTGAACTGGATGGCTGCCAGCACCAACAAAAGCGTTCGTTCACTTTTTTGAAGCATATGCGGGAGTTTGATAGAGCGGAATTTTTGTCAATGCTTCAAACACTTCTGCCTTGAATGGCTGACGTTGTGGGTATTCTGAAGGAACCACATACTGAATGATCAAGCGCAGCAAGGCATTAGAGATGGATCGACGGTGCTTGATACTGCAGGTGAGATTCACGGGGAATGCACCAACCGTCGACTTGATTTCAGCCGCTGTTCTTCCGTATACGATGCGCGTACATCGCAATTCAATCGCGAGATCAACATAATCGTACAACATGCGCTGATAGATTCCGAAATCACGATTGACGTCGTAATCGATACCGATGACATGTGCTTCGAGCACCTGACCGCAGCGCATAGCCGACATAAATCCGACGAGTTTATCTTCGATAAAGTAGAGTTTGACCTTGAACTGCGCAGGAATCCTGGAGCGCAATCCTGCCAGTGTGCGTATATCGAGTTTGCCTAAACGAAAATCCGCCTTCTCGTATACATTTTCGTACAGCCGCTGTAAAATGGGCGCATACAGGGTGATATCTTCTGCCGAAGCCGTGCGAACTTCCACCGCGGCTGAGCGCTTCAATGTTGCCTTAGCCTTGGTTCTGAATTTCGTATTGAGCGACTCCAAATAATCTTCAAACGTCTGCCACTCGGGCAACACAGGCATCACCATGTTATGGTCGACCTGAAAGCGCTTGAACTTAAACTTCTCCATCATTTCTGCCACAGGCTCCATGCCGGGATAGAAATCTTTGGTCACCATTGCACAGATACGACGTCCTTTCGCTTGCTCGAGCTTAGCGATGGCATCCATGGCTCCGCGCAATCCGTTGGCAATGGTTTGCATCGGAACATCATCGCGGAAGGTGAATCCATGTTCGCCTGTAGCGAAGGCGTTGCCGCTGATGAGGATGTTGTGTATGTGCTTTCCGCGGATGCAAC
>CANHYZ010000021.1 GCA_947464885.1 Flavobacteriales bacterium | reverse complement strand
GCTACAGGTAGCACACGCATGGGCCGTATCGTAGGTGCTAAAGTGGCAGAACGTTTTGGTAAGAGCCTGCTGGAATTGGGAGGAAATAATGCCATCATTGTGACGCCGAATGCGGACTTGAAAATGACCATCATTGGTGCGGTGTTCGGTGCTTGTGGCACTGCTGGTCAGCGTTGTACGACGACTCGACGTCTGATTATCCATGAAAGCATCTTTGACGAAGTGACAAACAAACTCGTTCAGGCTTACGGCCAGCTGCGCATTGGTAATCCTTTGGATCAGAACAATCACGTAGGTCCTTTGATTGACAAGGCCGCAGTTGATATGTATTCGGCCAGTATTGAAGCCGCAAAGGAGCAAGGTGGTAAGGTTCTCGTTGAAGGAGGGGTTTTATCGGGCGCGGGTTATGAAAGTGGTTGTTATGTGAAGCCGTGCATCATTGAAGTGAAGGACTCCAGTTTGCCCATAGTTCAGCATGAAACGTTTGCTCCAATTCTTTACGTAATGAAGTACAAGGAGCTTGCGGATGCCGTTGGTATGCAGAACGGTGTTGCTCAAGGATTGAGCAGCAGCATCATGACAACGAACATGCGTGAGGCAGAGTATTTCCTCTCTGTGGAAGGAAGCGACTGCGGAATAGCGAACGTGAACATTGGTACCAGCGGTGCTGAAATTGGCGGTGCGTTTGGTGGTGAAAAGGAAACCGGTGGTGGCCGCGAGTCCGGCTCAGATAGCTGGAAGAGTTACATGCGTCGTCAGACAAACACGATTAATTACAGTGCGAGTTTGCCTTTGGCACAAGGAATTAAGTTCGATCTCTAAATCGAAATAGCGAATATGAAAAAGGGGCCTTGAGCCCCTTTTTTTATCGTCCGAGATACATGAGTAGGATGGAAATGTCAGCCGGATTGACACCGCTTATCCTGGAGGCTTGTCCAAGGGTTTCGGGTTGAATGGCTATTAGTTTTTGCCGTGCCTCCGTGCTGATGTTGGTGATTTTGGAAAAATCGAAACGTTCAGGGAATCGTATATGCTCCAATCGAAGCATTTTTTCAGCCATATCGCGCTCCTTAGCGAGGTAACCGCTGTATTTTAGTTCAATTTCGGCTTGTTCAAGGATTTCATCGCGCAGTTCGCCAATGTTTTCAATGCACTCAGCAATCGATGGATATAAGGGGGTAAAATCCGACAATCGGAGCTCTGGACGACTAATGATACTCGAGAGCTTGACTTTTTGCGTTATTGGGGCGCTATTGCGGTTTTCGAGTGTCTCTCGCACTGTTTCGGGCTCAATGGAGAGCTTTTCGATGTGTTTTAGTACCGTTTTCTTACCAGCAAGCTTTTGTTCCACGTGAAAAACGCGCTCCTCGGAAGCCAATCCGATAGAGGCTGCTCGATGTGTGAGGCGTTCATCTGCATTGTCTTGTCGCAGCAGCGTGCGGAATTCGGCTCTACTGGTAAACATGCGGTAAGGCTCATCAGTTGATTTGGTGATCAAATCATCGATGAGAACTCCAATGTAGGCTTCGTCTCGATTAAGCACAAATGGTTCCTTTTCCTTAAGGCGTAGCGCGGCGTTAATACCGGCCATGAGTCCCTGACAGGCGGCTTCTTCGTATCCTGTAGTGCCATTGATTTGGCCGGCCAGGAATAGACCGGGAATTAGCTTGGATTCCAGGGTGTGTTTGAGCTGATCGGGTGGGAAATAGTCGTATTCAATGGCATATCCGGGTCGAAACATTTTGGCTTGAGCGAAACCTGGAATTTCACGGATAGCGCGCAGCTGAACGTCTTCGGGTAGGCTCGTTGAGAATCCGTTGACATAGATTTCAACGGTGGTCCACCCTTCGGGCTCAACGAAGATTTGATGGCGGTCTTTATCAGCAAAGCGCGTGATTTTGTCTTCGATTGATGGGCAATACCGTGGCCCCACACCCTGAATTCTTCCACTGAACATGGGGCTTTGTTCGAATCCTGTTGCCAGAATATCATGCACAGTGCTGTTGGTATAGGTGATCCAACACCCGCGCTGGTGCGTAAGGGGTTTTATTCCTGGTAGATAGCTGAATTTAGCGGGTTCTGCATCGCCGGGCTGTTCTTCCATTTTACTGTAATCGAGCGATCGTCCGTCGATACGCGGAGGAGTGCCGGTTTTCATGCGTCCGCTGCGCATACCGAGCGAGTTGAGTTGTTCGGTAAGACCCTCAGCGCCCTTCTCCCCCATTCGACCGCCACCAAATTGCTTTTCCCCAATATGGATGACGCCATTCAGAAAAGTGCCGCTCGTCACGACAACTGATTTGCAGTTGAAACGAATACCCATACCCGTGATAACGCCTGTGATTTCATTGTTTTCCAGAACGATTTCGCGTACCATGTCTTGCCAAAAATCCACAAGGGGTGTAGCTTCCAGCATGTTGCGCCATTCTTCGGCGAAACGCATGCGATCGTTTTGCGTGCGAGGACTCCACATGGCCGGACCTTTCGATTTGTTCAGCATGCGAAACTGGATGGCAGAGCGGTCAGAAACTATTCCGGAATAACCGCCCAGCGCATCGATTTCGCGAACGATTTGGCCCTTTGCAATACCCCCCATTGCTGGGTTGCAACTCATTTGGCCAATCTTATTCATATCCATGGTAATCAGCAGAGTACGTGCGCCTAAATTGGCTGCTGCTGCTGCCGCTTCATTGCCGGCATGACCCGCACCAATGACTATAATATCGTATGAACTATTCATATAAAATTTCGTTTCACGTGGAACATGGGGTTTTCAGAAATTGCGGCAAAATGCGCAGGTAAGACTGCTCTTTTTCGCGCATGATGTTGATGTCTTTTTTTTGCTTGTCTTTGTAACCACAAAGATGCATAACTCCATGAATAATAACAAGATATGTTTCATTTTGTATCTCGTTATTATTTTTGAGAGCATTGTCACTGACGCGCTCTGAGCTTATGTAAAGATCACCTGAAACCGTATCGCTTGTGGAGAAGTCGAAGGTGATGATGTCTGTATAATAATCGTGCGCCAGGTGTTCGCGGTTCATGGCTAGGAGATGTTCGTCGGAACAAAAAACAATGTTGATTTCACCCGGTAGTTTGTTTTCAGCCTCAATGGCGGCCTTTATCCAGCGTTTTAAGGCGGTTTTATGGCGAACAACGGGTCGAACGTCAATGGAGTGAAAGAAAATGGCCATAGGACCGCGAAAATACGTTTTTGTCGGAATCAACAAGATGTTAACAGTTGGATTGCCCCGATTTTGATGATTTTTTCAATACCACGATGTAGACGTATACGTGCGTATTTATTTTCACGCCATGAAAAATATTGCCGTACTGGTTGATTACACCGAAGGATGTAAAGTGGCTTTACAACAGACACGCGTGTTGGCCGAACTTGCAGGAGCGCACGTCCATGTGTTGAATGTTACATCGAATGATATCAATGAGGAGGAACACGCGCGTCTTGCTGCGTTTTCATCGGAGCAGTTGGGCCATTCTATCCCTATGGACACGCATTTGGCTGATGGTCGTCTTATGACAGCGCTAACGGAAACCCTGGAATCGATGAATCCGGATTTAATCGTGTTGTGCACACACGGGGTAAAGGGTCTTGCCCAGCATTTGTTTGGCGCACGTATTCTGGCTTTGGTGCAATCACTTGACAAATCGTTTTTGGTGGTTCATGAGAATACAGCCGTGAGAGAGGAAGGTTTTGCGAAAATTCTTTTCCCCGCAACACACAGCAGTGTGGCTAGTGTGCTCATTCACCAGGTGATGACGCTAGCTGCAGAATGCGATAGTGAAGTGGTCTTCTACGAAATTGACAAATATGTCGGGGATGTGGAGGGCGAGATTCAACAGAATTTTGAAGCTGCCAAGAAGATCTTCAAGGCGAAGGGTATTCGGTTTAGCCACGTCAAGGAGGAGGTGAATAACCACTCTATGGGTTATGCCCGCCAAACATTGAACTTTGCTACGGAAAATGGTATAGGGTTAATCGCCACACCTTCAGAGGTTGTAGACAATGGGTTTTTGATGATGAAGTCGGATAAGGAAATGTTGTTGACCAATAACCAGGGTGTTCCGGTACTGGCTTGCGGATAGGCTTAAGCGGTTGCTTTTTCGAGGACAGCAAAGTCCAAAATAACCACGCGACCGTTGTCTTCAAAGGCGCATGCATCCGCTAGTTTTTTCATTAAAAAAACACCACGGCCGTGAGGCTTTTCGATGTTTTCCGGCGCAGTAGGGTCGGGAAGGTTGTCGTAATCAAAGCCTGGACCCTCATCTTCAATCTGAAAGCGCAACATATTGTCGTTGATGCTGAAGTGAATCTGCACTTGCTTGCTCGGATCCAACTTATTACCGTGCACGATGGCGTTATTCACCGCCTCCGTCATAGCAATCAACAGCTCTCCGTAATAGTCTTCTTTCACGTGGAACTCCGCGCAAACATCATCAATCAGCTGTTCAGCTATGTGAATGTTTTCGAGAATCGATGGAAACTGAAGGGTTCTGTTGGTTGAAGCCATAGTGCAATTATTGTTCGCCTAATTTATTGAAATACGAATTTACCTTTTCCTTGTAATAAGGCTTCAAGGATGGCGGAACAGTTTTCAACAACTCGGTTTCCTGCTGTTTTTTGCGAAGATACTCCTCGTATTTCAATGGATTGGATGTCGGGTAATCACGGGCTTCATTGCTCTTGCGCTCATTATCACGATCACGAATGCGCTCCGCTTCCTCGGCCTTCAGCAAACGAATTTCAATGTCGCGTTGACGACGTATGGTTTCTTCACTGACGCGATTGTTGACGATATCCTTCTGCAACTGCTCCATTTCTTTGGCAATCTGCTTCATCTCGTTGCCATTTCCGCTGCCGTCTTGATTGAGTTCGGCTGCTTTTTCTTCCACGGCTTTGCGAATGGCCGCTTGCTTCGCTGCCATCTCGGCCAGTTGCTTACTCATTTGTTGTCCACCTGAGTTGTTCTTGCCTTGATTCTTCCCTTGCTTTTTCATTTCTTCCAGTTGCTTGGAAAGGCCTTCTTGCATCTTCTTGAGCTGACCTGCGCTTGGCTTGGGTTTGCTGCCGCTGCCGCCCGGTTTGTTGCAACTGCCGCTGCCCGGTTTGCTGTTCGCGGATTGCTGCTGCATTTGTTTGAGCGCCTCGTCTAACATGAGTGCGAGGTTGTTGAAGCTGGTCATAACGTACTGTTGAGACGCAGCGACCTGCGGAGTTTGGCGTTCAGGAATGTATTCCAGAGCCTTCTCCATGTTTTCATTCACCAGATTGATTTCACGGTTTACAGCGGCACTTACTTGCGGCACACGCTTGCTCAAAGCGAAAAGAGAATCTTCCACCATCTTGGCATCATCCTTCAATTTCCGTTGCGTTTGGCCGAGTTTGTTGTAATTCGGATCCTTGGTATCAATAGCAGCGAAATTGTTCATGAGCGCCTCTTGATCGAAACTGAGCGTAATGATATTTTCCAGTAGGGCACGCAACGATTCCATGTTTTCTTCCTGCTGCTCTTGTTCCTGAGCATTCATGGCCATGTCCATTTGTGAGGCCATATCCTTCATTTTTTTCGCAGCACTCTTCTGTGATTTGGATGCGCTGCTTTTCTTGCTCTTGCTCAATTCTTCGCTACTCTTCTTCTGGTCTTGCTCGATTTCTTGCTCTTGACTATCCGTGTCCGGCATACCGTTCGGATTCTCCAACTCCTCATTCATTTTTTCGAGCTCGTCCATTTCCTTTTTTAACTCGTCAAACGCTTTGTTGAGTGAGTCTTGCTTTGATTTGAGCTCGTCGCTGTTCGCGTCCTTCTGTTCGCTTTCATTCGCCAGTTTTTCTTGCTCGTCCGCCAGCTTTTCTAGCTTCTCGATGGTTTTTTCCATCTTCTGTTCAAACTCAAGTTGCTTGAATTGTTCCAATGCGCGATCCAGTTCTTTTTCCAGGTCCTCATTGTTCAAATCCATTTTATCAAGCTCTTGTTGAATTTCCTCCTTGTTGAGTTCTTCCATCATGCGCTGCATTTCATCCATGAGCTTTTGAAGCTCAGGAGTCATGACCTGTTCCATCAGCTCTTCCAGCTGCTTTTGTTTTTCTTGAAGCTTCTCGTTAGGCTGATTGAACTCGTTTTCTTGTTTATTCTTTTCCTGGTTTTCTTTTTGAATTTCTTCTACCTGCTTCTGCAATTCTTGCTGACGCTTCATCAACTCTTCCAACTTCTTTTTGTCTTGCCAGTTCATCTCCTTTTTGTCCAGAAGTTGTCGCTGAAGCTCTTCCAATTGTTTCTCGAGTTCTTTCGCGTCTTTGATGCTTTCCTCCAATTTGTCTTTGATGTTCTCGTTTTTCTGCTCAATGTTTTCTTCCAGTTCAGCTTCTGTCGGCACCTGATATTCGCGTTCACCGGTCGTGGCTGATTTCGACCCATTGAAACCATCATTGTCCCACACCTCAAAGAAGTAGGAGAACACATCACCGGGCTGAATGCCCAACCCACCTAGATCCCAGCTGTGAAAGAAGACGTCATCAGTGGTCTCCGTGTTGAGAGGCAGCTCAATGGTTTGTAATTGTTCTTGAACAGCTTCGCCATTGCGCTTCGCCAAACGATAATTGAACGTCAAGCGCTTGAAACCATAATCATCCTTGACCTCTCCGGTGAAGTAAACCCACTTAAACGAAGCGCTGTCTTTTTCTTCCTGCATCGAAATCATCGGGTGTAAATCCGGAACAACTTGAATGCGGTAGCTGAGACTATCACCCAATGGAATAAATTGATTGGATGTTTGAACCGAGTATCCAACCGAGTTCACGGCGGTTTGTTTGAAGGATGCGCGATCATTCGTTGATGGCAGCGTGTAGGTGCTGTCGCCGAGGCTAACCAGCAGGCGGTCATTGTTCTCGGTATTGAAACTCCATTGTATGCGTGTTCCTTGTGGAACAACCAAGTCGCCTGTGTTTTCGATGGTTTCAGCCGCACGATTCAGGTATGCGGGGTAGTTGAGTTCAATCGAGAAGTCGAGTAGGCGGGGGGTTGGAATCACCTTCAACTCATATTGATCGGAGTAAAATCCGTTTGCATTGAAAGCAAAACTCAAATCTTCACCGACGTTTTTAAAAGTGTAATGAAAGCGAATGGTGTTGTCTTTCTCCAATTGAAACTGTTGTCCACCAAGGACAACATAGACTTTTTCCGGTATCTCGTTTCCACTGAGTTCAATGTTGACCGTGTAGTCTTCGTTTTCCGGAGTTGTCAGATTTTCGTTTGTAACTCGAATATTGAAAGGGGCCTCTTCGGCAATGATTTGCCCGTGTTTAATCAGGCGTTCGGTTGGCTTGGTCAGAATGCTGGGAGCAGCAAATAGCAAGACTGCGATTACGCCTACGGGCGGCAGCACCCAACGCAGGTATTTTCGGTTCTCGCGAAAATCAACAGCACTGCTAAAAGGCACCGGACGAAGTTCACTGATTTTTTGCGCGATACTGGCTTCAATCAGTGAGTTGTCCGATGATGTGGACATGCTTTTCAGTTGAAGCATGTTCAGCAATTTGTCTTGAACATGCGGAAAGTGAAGGCCAATGATGTGAGCAGCTTGTTCATGTGAAATAACCTTTCCCATGCGAAACAGCTTGAGTAAGGGCACCACAATGAACTTGGCAATCACGGCAGATACACCGATGATGAAGGACCAGAACAGCAGCGTGCGAACAGTGACGTTGAATCGACCGAAGTATTCGGCCAGCGTGATGAGTAAGTATGTAAACAGAATAATCGCGAGGCAATACATGGCTCCGCGAATCATTTGATTCTTGTAGTACTTGCGGATGAAAACATCCAGGCGCGTAATCAGGCTGCTGTATTCTCCGTTGATGTTATTCATAGGTTGCTTACGCCATAGGCGTGGCCTCAAAAATAACGCACACCGCGGCAATTATGGTGCAACAGGAGGTGGTTGGAGAAAATTAACGAATGGTCAAGCCGCTTATTTGAATTCAGCATAGTTCCAAACTCCAATCATTTGTTCGCGAACAAACTTTCTGGCCAGGTCATAAACGTTTTCCTGAGAAGTGTACCAGACCGTTTTATTGAGGTGCGATTCAGCCTTTAGCTTAGTGAGTTTAACGATTTCAATACCGTGCACGGGTGCTTCGGTGCGCTCAAGCAGGTCGATATGATCGAGTGATTCTTGTTTGTCACGATAGGTAGAATCATCGCGTTTGATGCAGGCTTTTCTCATGATTTTACGAAGCGAATGCTCTGATTTCCCTGGCGGAAGAAATAAACACCGGGCTCAAGTGAGGAGAGGTTTAACATCAAACGTGAAGTTGGATTTGTATAGACGCTTACGATGCGTCCGGTCGCGTCACTCAGCGTTACTGTGTCGCTGGAAAGCCCGTTCAGCCATGTAATTTCTGTCGCAGGATTTGGGAATAAGTGTAATCCTGCTCGATCATGTTCACCAATAGCGTTCACAATAGTGAGTACCGCACTGGTAATGTCACAACCGTAATCCGTAGTAACGTCAACGGCGTAGTTACCAGGTTCGTTGGTCATGAGGTATGAATTGGTTGCACCATCGATAGGTAAGCCATCCAAGAACCACTGATAGGAATCGTAGATGTCGTCAACAAAGAGTTCGCCGGCGAGTGCGTCGTGGGTAATACTCACCGGTGCGCAATAGACCACGCTGTTTGTTGTTGAAGCACACCCAAATTCATTGGTAATTTCAGCAAAGTAGACACCGCTTTCCACGAGCGTTACCAGAGTTCCGGAAAGATTGGCGGGCGTGTCGTTTTGCAACCAGAAGACTGTCTGCACATTGGGTTCGGTGATGGTAGCACTATTGTTATCGATGACCAAGAGCGTATCCGGAAGAGGAAAAACCGTTATGGTGATTGCATCGGTAAGCTCTGATGTTGCGTTCCAAACCAACCACAGCGCTCCTGATGTGCCGTTTCCCGCATCAAACGCGGGTGTTCCGGCGCTTGTGTTGATAGTGACCGAGCCAAGGTCATCATCTTGAGAAATGTCGTCCTCATCAAAGAATTGAAGTGTGTAGGGTGGATTACCAGCACTAAGCCCATCAATTTGCCAGGATGCGTTTGGATTGTTATCGACGGTGGAAGATGTGTAGACGACGCCATTTGCATCGGATAAAACAAAATAGGGATCTACTTCACTGATCAGATCATCGAAATCGCCTGACCAGTTTCCATTCACGCCATTGAGCTGCACGGTTTGCAGGTTGAGGGTATAAATAGTTGTTGTAAGGGCCGCGGTATAATCTCCCGACTGAGTGTAGAGGACGGTCTGTGGAATAGCTCCTTCAGATGATTGCCCATTGCCGAAATCCCAAAAATACCCGGTGGAATCGGGTGCGGGCGCTTGCACCAGGGCGTTGTAGTTTACGCTTACTTCACCGCATCCCGCAGTGTTATCGAACGCAAAGGAGTTGGCGTTGCCGGCACCCGCAATAACGTTGATGCTCGTCGAAAAGGACTGGGGTTGGCTTGTTTCGAAACCGAGTACTTCCAGTAGCACGTTGGCGTTGATGGATATGGTGAATGTTCCGGGAATAACGGGTGTTCCGCAGAGTGTGGCGCAACCAAAGTTTTCGCCTGCGGAAGGCAGGAAGGTGTCGTCATCGTTGTTGAAGGTGATTTCCATTCCGTAAGGCAGTCCTGTGATTGAGGTTACATCAACTTCGACAAGGGCCGCGGCGATTCCTGATCCCGGATCATTGACGTTGGCGGGCAAATAGAAGGTGATTTGTTGGGTGTAGTATTCACCAACAGTTGCATCCGGCGGAATCACCGGGCACATCATGGGAAACCCATCGGTGCTGATGCAGGATGAGTCGGGCGTGCACGACTCACATTGCGACCAACCTTGCGTAATCACAAGGAGGACTAGAGTGATACCGAACAGGATTTTCATGCGTGGAAATTTGTTCGAATATAATTCCAATAAGATATTCCTATGGGGAATAAGACTTTGAGTGCAGGGCGAATTAAGTTTGCATCATGAATCACACCCGCACCCATTTCCAACAAGCCATGCAGTTGCTAGAGCAATTGCTGAGTGATGATGTTTTTGTTGCAGGTGTAGAGCGAGCGGGGATTGTCATGAGCGAGGCGGTAAACGCCGGTAACAAGATTATCTCCTGCGGCAACGGAGGAAGTATGTGCGATGCGATGCATTTTGCCGAGGAGCTCACAGGACGCTATCGCGATAATCGCGCGCCGATTGGGGCCATCAGCATCAGTGATCCATCCCACCTTACATGTGTTGGAAATGATTACGGATTCGATCAGGTCTTTTCGCGCTTTGTGCAGGGTGTCGGCCGCAAGGGTGATGTGCTTTTGGCCATCAGCACAAGCGGTAATTCAGCGAACGTGTTAGAAGCGGCAAAAGCAGCGAAAGCACTTGGCATCCGGGTGGTAGGTTTAACAGGAAAGGACGGTGGTGCGCTAGCTCCTTTGTGTGATGTTGAAGTTCGTGTTCCTTGGATGGGTTACGCGGATCGTATTCAGGAAGTCCACATCAAGGTGATTCACGCCCTGATTGATCATATTGAACGACACACTTCGTAGGTCGTTTATTTTCCAAGTCTAACTTTTAAATTATCGTTTGATGCTGATCAAAACGTTTGGCAGCGCCGTGTTCGGCGTGAATGCCGCTACCATTACCATTGAAGTACATGTCGATCGCGGAGCACATCTGGCCATTGTTGGCTTGCCTGATTCTGCGATTAAGGAGGCGCAACAAAGAATACGTGCCGCGTTGAGCAACAGCGGTTATGATTTACCGATTCGCAACATCACCATCAATATGGCACCGGCGGATTTGCGCAAGGAAGGAACGGCCTATGATTTACCGTTGGCGATTGCACTGTTATCGGCCACTGGTGCGTTCGAGTCTGATTTACTCGAACACTACATCATTATGGGCGAGCTCTCATTGGATGGCAGTTTGCGACCGATTCGTGGTGTATTGCCCATTGCGATTCAAGCGCAGAAAGAGGGCTTCAAAGGGATGATTGTTCCCAAGCACAACGCCCGAGAAGCGGGAATTGTTGAGGGTTTTGAGGTTTATGGTGTCGAGCACATTAACGACGTGATTGATTTTTTCAAAGGACTTTCTACCCCGGAGCGTGTGGTGGTTAGCGCACACGAAGCATTCGCTTTATCCGGACTTCATCATACCGTTGATTTCACAGATGTCAAGGGTCAGGAGAATATTAAACGCGCCTTTGAGATTGCGGCTGCAGGCGGGCACAATGTTATTCTCATTGGCCCGCCCGGCGCGGGTAAAACCATGTTGGCTAAGCGACTGTCTACGGTGTTGCCACCGCTTACGATGGAGGAAGCGTTGGAAACAACGAAGATTCATAGCGTTGCCGGCCGCTTGCGAAAGGATGACTCATTGATACAGGCGCGTCCGTTTCGTGCGCCACATCACACGATTAGCGATGTGGCTTTAGTGGGTGGAGGAAGTTTTCCGCAGCCGGGTGAAATTTCACTGGCGCACAACGGCGTGTTGTTTTTGGATGAGTTGCCGGAGTTTAAGCGCACGGTGCTCGAGGTGATGCGTCAACCTTTGGAAGACCGTAGCATCACGATTTCGCGGAGTAAGTTCTCCATTGATTATCCCGCGAGTTTTATGCTTGTGGCGAGCATGAATCCTTGTCCCTGTGGTTTTTACAATCACCCTGAAAAGGATTGTGTGTGTGGCACGGGTGTGGTCCAGAAGTATCTCAACAAAGTGAGTGGTCCCTTACTGGATCGCATTGATATACACATCGAAGTTACGCCGGTGAGTTTTAATGAACTCAGTGGTCATCGCATGGGAGAGAGCAGTTCTGTTGTGCGTGAGCGCGTGATTAGTGCGCGTGAGCGGCAGCAGGTGCGTTATCGAAATGTGTCGGGAATGAGTTGTAACGCTCAGATGGATTCACGGTTGTTGCGCGAGCATTGTGCGCTGAGTGAATCGGGAACACGCATGCTGTCAACAGCAATGGAGAAACTAAAACTCAGTGCGCGTGCTTATGATCGTATTCTGAAAGTTGCACGCACCATTGCTGACTTGGCCGGCAGCGAGCATATCGGAAGTGAACATTTGGCCGAGGCCATTCAGTACCGCAGTCTAGATCGTGAGAATTGGGCGGGATAAAAAAAGGGTCCCCGAAAGGACCCTTTTTTCAGTATCTCGAAAGAATTACTTCTTCTCTTGAAGGTAGCTCATTACAGCGTTGTAGTTGTTCAAAGAACCGTTGCTGCTGAGTACTTGGTAATCGCGTGAAGTCATTGTAACTACACGAGCGGTAACGTCAGCTGCAGGAGCACCGTTAACAGCGTCGAAACCAATGATTCCGGTATCACTGACGCCATCACCGTCAGAGTCAAGGAAAGTGTATCCAAAACCGGTGATTACGTGCCACTGTGATGGAATACCATTCCAGTAACCGAATTCATCTTGGATGTAGGCAATAGCCATACCTTCTTCGTAGATGTCAGCATTGATGAAGTCAGCAGGGAACTCAACATACGTTCCACCGGCCCAATCAGCAACAGCAATAGTTACTTGGTTAACGGTGAAAGATGCGTCGTCACCGGCAGCACCGGCAGGACCAGCAGGACCAGCAGGACCTGTTGAACCAGCAGGACCTTCAGGACCCTCTTTAGAACAAGATGCGAGAGCGAGCACTGCTACGCTCATGAAAAGGAAAGCTACTTTTTTCATTGAATTGTGATTTAAGTTTGAGCAAAAATATCGGGCTTAACCTTTCGGTAACGCGCGATTTTTCAACTAATGAACAATAGGGAGGTGAAAAAAAATGGCACTATTTAAAACGGTAAATGGAGAAAGCCCTGAGTACGGTGAAGATTGTTACTTCGCTGAAAACGCGACGATTGTCGGCAACGTGAGCATGGGAAATCAGTGCAGTGTATGGTTCAACGCGGTGGTACGCGGTGATGTAAACAGCATTACCATGGGCAATAAAGTGAACATACAGGACGGAGCTGTGATCCATTGCACGTATCAAAAAGCGGCCACGACCATTGGAAATAACGTGTCAATCGGGCATAATGCGCTAGTGCATGGTTGCACGATTCACGACAACGTACTGATCGGAATGGGAAGTATCGTAATGGATAACTGTGTTGTCGAGAGTAACAGCATTATTGCCGCAGGAGCGGTTTTGCTCGAAGGCACACACGTGGAAAGCGGCAGTGTGTATGCCGGTGTTCCCGCAAAGAAGGTGAAGCAAAT
>CANHYZ010000020.1 GCA_947464885.1 Flavobacteriales bacterium | reverse complement strand
TTGTTGTCTGAATTCGAGGTAAAGTTTACCGTCAGGCAGCCCGATGCATTGGATGCTGTTGGACTGATGGTTTCAAACAAAAGTGTTTCTCCGGTATACTGACCAATCTGCGCAGCCGCCGTCGTTTGACCATCGTAAATCGTGAGAAAATCTCCTGCCGAAAGGTTAAACCCAATGAAGTAGAGATTCACTTGTGTTTCTCCGGCTCCTGGGCAAATAGTGATGGTATTGTTTGAGTTTGGTATGTAGGGCGACAATCCTCCCTCACTATCGTGCATGATGGCATCGCAACCATCGTATTCAGCGAAATCAGAAATGTTGAATACCTGAGACTGTGACAACATGGGCAGGGCGAGCATCCAGCACGCAGCTGCCAGGAAAACGTTCTTCATCATTTCGCGGCGGTTTTACGCATTTTTACTTCTTTTCTTTTGGCTTCATTGCGCATCATTTCCTTGGAGCGCACAATCAGCAGGTGGGAATCTCCCTCCACGGTTTGCACCTGGAGGTTGCTACAACGCAGTTCCTCTTGGGGAAGGTTATACATCAAGGGATTGAAATCGGCCAGGTCCGCATTCGATAACGTTACCGGTTGACCCTGACGGTTCGTCAAAGTGAACACATCGGCTGTTTGTCCGGGCTTAACAGCTTCAAACCAGCAAAGCTTTTCGGCATTCAACAGGAGCTGTTGTTGCTCTTGCGTTGACATGGCTGCGCGCTCCGAAGCGCTGTAAGCCGCGTTCAATCGTGCCTCGGGTGAGGATTGTGCCCATATGCCTAGCGAGAGCGTGCAGCATACAAGACCTAGTAGAATTGACTTCATTTTTTCCTTGGATATAATGGAACGGTATGGTGACAAATGTACGGGATGGAAAGTTGTCTGTGTGGGTCATTTTTCTCCGTCCCCAGATGTGAATAAATTGCAACCCAATTCTACTTAATGATAAAGACGGTCGTTGTTGACTCACCCGGTTTGGCGCATGCATGGCTCACGATGCCGGATTCCCTGTATGCTCGTGACTCCAATTACATCCCGCATATTCGTCAGGACGTGGCGGGGATTTTTGACCCCTCGAAAAACAGGCTTTTTTCAGTAGGCCGCGCTCAGCGATGGCTGTTGATGGGCGACGACAATAAACCGATTGGCCGAATTGCGGCATTTTTCAATCCGAAATACTCCGATGCGCAGGCCCAGCCCACGGGAGGCATTGGCTTCTTTGAATGCATCCATGATGACCAAGCATCACACCTGCTCTTAGATACGGCATGCCAATGGCTTTGGGATTCGGGTGTGGAAGCCATTGACGGTCCGATTAACTTCGGGGAAAAGGAAGCGTATTGGGGATTACTGATTGAGAACTTCACGGATATGGGAAGTTTCCGCATGAATTACAATCTGCCCTATTACCGTTCACTCTTCGAAGCCTATGGGTTCAGGCTTTATTACGAGCAGCTTTGCTACAAGCGTGATTTGCTCGTTCCTGCGCAAGAAGTATTTGCGCGGAAATCACAACAACTACTGGAGGACTCCACCTTTCGGGTGACGAATGCGCGCGGACGCAGTCTTGAACAAATTGCCTCTGACTTTGTGACCATTTACAATGCCGCCTGGGCGGTACATGAGGGATTCAAGCCTATGAAGATTGAACAAGCGCGCAAGGCGATACAGGCCATGCGTCCCATCATGGATCGCGACATTATGGTATTTGCATATCACGGTGAACAGCCGATTGGCTTTTACATCAATCTTCCGGAGGTGAATGAGTTCATGCGGTTTGCAAAAGGAAACTTGAATGCACTGGGCATGCTGCGCTTTTTGGCAGCGAAACTCTTTCGTAAGCGTAACATTATGGTCGGTATCGTATTCGGCGTAGACAGGGATTATCACGGTAAGGGCGTAGAAGGTGCCATGATTAAATACTGTGAAGAGCACATTGTAACGCTCAATCGTTACCGAGAAACTATCCTCACCTGGATTGGCGATTTCAATCCGAAGATGATTCACATCGCCGAAAATCTCGGTGCAACGCTCTACAGGAGGCTTGCTACGTATCGACTTTACCGCGATTCAGCGGCTGAATTCAAGCGACACCCCACGCTGTGAACCACTGAATTCCGCCTTTTTCGATATTATTCGCACAAATTCTTAACAAAGGTTGCGAATAAAAAATGCGCGAGTATATTTGCGCCCGCTTTTCAGAAGCATGATCCTGTAGCTCAGCCGGTAGAGCAATACACTTTTAATGTATGGGTCCTGGGTTCGAATCCCAGCGGGATCACTAAAGGAGAAGAAGATAGAGGACAGCAACACTGTCCTCTTTTATTCTTCATGCATACTAAAATTCGCCCTGGTGGTGAAATTGGTAGACACGTACGTTTGAGGGGCGTATTTCGCAAGATGTGCTGGTTCGAGTCCAGTCCAGGGCACCAATACAACTCCCGCTTTTACGGTGAGAGTTGGTTCATACCACAGAGTAGAAGTAACTCTTAAAAATAACTTCAGAGGCGCGAAGCTGAAGAAGCCACGATACCGAAGTGGCGGAATTGGTAGACGCGCACGTTTCAGGTGCGTGTGTCGTAAGACGTGAGGGTTCGAGTCCCTCCTTCGGTACGACTAGAGAATTGAGCCGGCAACCGCCGGCTTTTTTCATAGGGTAATATCTTACTATTGAACCAACGGAAATTCGTCCTGTTTTAATACCATGTCCGACAATTCACTCCAGGCGATAAGCCCGTTTTATTCAAAGCACGACCATCGCGGTCAGCCGCTGCTCATCAGTGGCTCGTGCAGTGTGGAGTCGGAACAACAGTATGTGCAAACGGCGCTTGCACTGGCCAAAACCGGCCGCGTACAGTGGTTGCGAGGCGGTATTTGGAAACCCCGCACGCGTCCTGATGCCTTTGAAGGCGTCGGTGCCATTGGACTGCCCTGGATGATTGACGCGCGTGAGGCCAGTGGTCTGCCGGTAATGACCGAGGTAGCCAATGCCGATCACGTTGAGCTCTGTTTGAAGCACGGCATCAATGCACTCTGGATAGGAGCACGCACCACTGTAAATCCGTTCACCGTTCAGGAAATCGCCGATGCCTTGCGCGGAGTGGATATCCCGGTGTTCATCAAAAACCCCGTGAATCCGGACCTTTCCTTGTGGCTCGGAGCATTGGAACGACTGCAACGCGCGGGCATCACACAACTGGCCGCTATCCATCGTGGCTTTTCTCACCTGGGCGACAGCATCTACCGCAATAAACCCATGTGGGAAATTCCGATTGCACTGCGCACTGCCTATCCGAATATTACGCTCATCTGTGACCCAAGCCACATCTGCGGCCGTCGTGACCTCTTGCAACGCGTTGCCCAAAAGGCCATGGATTTAGGCTTTGATGGCTGGATGATTGAAAGTCATTTGGATCCCGACAATGCACTCAGTGACGCCGCTCAACAAATCACGCCAGAAACCCTGAACGCGATGTTGAGCGAGATCGAAATTCGCAGCCCGCACAGCGATGACCTCACCTTCACGCATCGCCTGCAATCCATTCGCTCGCGCATCGATAAGGTAGACGAAGAAATCATTCATTTGATTGGCAAGCGCATGCGGATAACCGAAGAACTCGGTCACTTCAAGCGCGATGAATCGGTGACAATCTTTCAGATTGACCGTTGGAAGGAAATCCTTGAATCACGCACCATGCTTGCCGAACAAGTGGGATTATCGAAAGAATTCATTACGCAATACCTCGAGCAATTGCACAAGGAGTCGATTCGAAAACAAACCAAGGTGATGAATCAGCGCGACTCCGGTCCTACTTCACTTTAATTTGAAACATCTGCTTTCCTTCGAGCGTGCCTGTAAGGACATCGCCCGGGGAGACCTTCCCAACGCCTGAAGGCGTACCCGTGAAAATCAGATCACCAATTTTCAAGGTCATGTAGCGTGAAACGTGACTAACGATTTGATTAAAATTAAAAATCATATCCGCACTGGTTGCCGCTTGCACCTGCTCGCCATTTTTATACAAACTAAAAGCGATGGCCTCGTTGGGGAGTGATTCGATGGGAATGAATTCTTGAGAAATAACGGCGGAACCATCAAATCCCTTTGCCTTTTCCCAAGGCAGTCCTTTCTTTTTCAATTCATCCTGAACATCACGCGCGGTAAAGTCGATACCCAAACCTACAGCGCCGTAATAACGCGGCGCAAACTCCTCCGTGATGTGCTTACCCAAGCGATCAATGCGCAGAACAAGCTCCACTTCATAGTGAATATCATCGGTCCAATCAGGGATATAAAAAGGATTGCCCTTGGGCAAAATCGCTGAATCAGGTTTACAGAAAAACACAGGCTCCGTGGGAACTGCATTGCCAAGTTCTTTGGCGTGTTCGGCATAATTGCGACCGATACAAATAATTTTCATAGGGCTATTTTCTGACAAATTCAACCATCACACGACGGTCGTTACTGCTCTCTTGCTGCGAATCACGATCTCCGTAATACTTTGTGATAAAGCGATCCGCATCCAGGCCGCTGTCCACCAGGAATTCTTTGACCGCGCCGGCTCGTTGTTGCGACAATACCAGGTTCCGCGCAGGGTCACCCGACTTATCGGCGAACCCTGTTACCATCAACTTCAGTTGCGGTGTTCTACCGAGAATATCTACGACCTCATTCAGCGATAACACCGATCCGGCATCCAGCTTTGTGGAGCCCTTTGCAAAATAGACATTCATCGAACCAGGCACATTGGCAATACTAGCGTTTCGATTATCCGGAGGCAACAGCGTATTGCTTCCATCTGCAATTGCATCGCCGGAGTTCATCTTCACCAAAGCAAAAACCATTTCACGCAGATCATCGATCTGCTTTTGCATCGTCAGGTTTTTCTCATCCTGCTGCTGTTGCCAAAGCTTGAGCTGTTCGGATCGCAGCACATCAATCTGTTGCTGCATTCCGTCCAGCTTCGCATTATTCGATTCGAGTAATTGTAGAATGCGTTCATTGGCAGCATAGGCGGCATTGGATTCCTCCGGCTGCAAACGTGATTGATCGGTCATGTCAATCGTGGCCAATTGACCCTTTTCCAACTCCACGCGAATAGGTTCCAGCGGTGTCATTTTTTCTCCGCCCAGGTATTGATCAAGCAATTGTTGATGTGCCCCGTGATCAATCATGATCTCTTCAGAGCCCTTCACGACCATCAGGTTTTCAGTGCCATAGATACCCACCTCCATGTTGACCAGCAATTTGAGATCGCTAAGTTCCTTGTCCAGATAATTGAGACGCATGCGCTGTTCAGCAGCTTCATCATCCTTTCCGGAAGAGAATTCCATTTCACTGAAGTCAAGCATAGCAATAGCTTGCAGCTTCTGCTCTACCATGGGAGAAAAGCCCTTGAAGTCCTTGAGGCTTTCATAGGCATAGAATTCCAAAGCGCCTTTCACAATTCCGTTCAGCTTGCGAATGGTTTCTTTCTTCGAGTCGCGCAGTTTAACATCACCCTGATCGATATAGGCGCAGCGCTCAATGTAGAGACTCAGGTAGGAAGAAATGAGCTGCTGAAACTGGTCGAGGTGAACGCGATCGGCGTGATCGTAATAGTTGATGACAATCCGATGCTCCTCTGTTCTGGCAGGAATGATTCTACCCTCGGAAAGGCCTGTTGTATCAACAGGATAATGATGCACGACAGTTGTCTTCTGTGCTTGTAGCAGAGCAGAATGCGACAACAAAAGAAAACCTATGCAAGCGATACGAAACATGGCCGGAATCAAAGTTACCTCCTCCGAAAAGGGTTATTCCGACGGCCAATTCTGAATTATACACGTGTTATAAACACGCAGCACTACCATCGCGCGATAACCGTCTCGTTGCCTTTGGTTACTTGATTCATCTGGGCAACGACCTCCGTACCCAATGGCAAGAAAATATCAACGCGGCTGCCAAATTTGATGAATCCAAATTGCTCATTGCGCGCGACTTTCTGACCTGGTTTTACATAGTAAACAATGCGTCGGGCAACAGCTCCTGCAATCTGACGGAAGAGCACTTCCTTACCGTTCGGATGTTGAATAACAATCGTGGTACGTTCGTTATCGGTGCTGCTTTTCGGATGCCAGGCTACTAGATAGAGACCTTTGTGGTACTTGGCGTACTTCACTTCTCCTTCGCAGGGTACCCAATTGGCATGCACATTCAGAGGCGACATAAATATCGAAACCTGAATACGCTTTCCCTTGAAATATTCCGGCTCTTCCGTTTCTTCAATCACAACAACCTTTCCGTCGCACGGTGCAACGAGTTCATTTGCCGAAGCGTGATTGGTGCGCGATGGCAAACGAAAGAATTGCACAACGAGGTAGAAGAAAACCAACACCGGCGCAGCGGCAAGCCAGAACCATGCAGACCCCGTATCCAGCACCTTCGAGAGAGCGAATACGAGTCCACCGCATAAAACCGTGGCTCCCGTGATGATGGTATATCCTTCTTTGTGAATGGTCATAGTGAGTAGAAAATTTTATAGTAAGCTAAAAAAACAGGTAATGCCAAAAACAATCCGTCGAATCGATCCATCACGCCACCATGGCCGGGCATGATATGACCGCTATCCTTCACGCCGAAATTGCGCTTCAAATGTGACTCGAAGAGATCACCGAGATTACCGAACGTCACCACACAGAAGGCCATAACAACCCAGTCCTGCATGTATAGCGTGTGCGTAAGCTTGAATAGTCCTACAGCAGATGCAATTGCAACGATGCTTCCTCCGGCAAGACCTTCCCACGTTTTGTTGGGGGAAACCTCCGGATAAAGTTTGCGTTTGCCAAAGTACTTGCCGACGAAATAAGCGCCTGTATCATTTGCCCATAGCACAAGGAAGAAACCAATCAACGGAATCGGATCGTAGATTCCTTGAATGGTTGGCAATACATTCACCAACGACAAAGGCATCACAACATAAATCCAACCGAAGATGGTGATGGCGAGATTCGAAAGCGTCAGGTGATCAAGCTTAATAAGTTCAGCTACAAAAATGATGGCGATAAGCAAGGGTAAAATCCAAAACCATAGCGGCTCGATGGACTGCGTTTGTACCAAAAAGACGAGCATGTAGAGAATCACACCAACCGACATGCCCTTGAACCAGCGCGGAGCATTGGATTGCTGGTGTTTGAGCAAATCATACACTTCATACAATCCCACTGCAGCAAAAAACAGAAACAACATCCCATTAGCCAGAGGACCTGCCAGCGCGCAGCCAATCACGGCCACCGCGAAGATGAAACCGACAATAGATCGTTGTGCTAAGTTGCTGAGCGTTGACATTAAGTGGGCAAACTTAAGCATTCCATGTCAACTCCGTTTTAAGAATGGTCAATAAAAAAGGCCGCTGTTGGCGGCCTTTTCATTTTTATTCGGGTTTGATTTCGTTTGCAGGATTGCGTTCCTTCCACTGGCGTGGACCGAGGATTTCTTCCAGATCGTCCTTAAAGATGACTTCCTTATCCAAGAGCTTCTTCGCAAGTGCGTCGAGGTGTGTGCGGTGCTGCGTGAGCAGTTCTACCGACTTCTGATAAGCACGTTCGATAATTTTCGAAACCTCTTCATCAATGATGCGAGCAGTTTCTTCACTATAAGGCTTTGTGAACTGCGATTCACCGCTGCTATCATAGTAGCTGCGGTTACCGATTTTCTTGTTTAAACCATAAACGGTTACCATGGCATAGGCCTGCTTGGTCACTTTTTCCAAATCGCTCAGTGCGCCGGTAGAAATTCGACCAAACGCTACTTCCTCTGCAGCGCGACCTCCGAGGGCGGCGCACATCTCGTCAAAGATTTGCTCTGTCGTTGTGATTTGTCTTTCTTCCGGAAGATACCAAGCTGCTCCTAGAGAACGTCCACGCGGAACGATGGTCACCTTCACCAGTGGTGAAGCGTGCTCCAGCAACCACGAAATGATTGCGTGTCCACCTTCATGGTAGGCAATGGTTGATTTCTCCTCTGCGGTGATAATCTTATTTTTCTTCTCCAGACCACCGATGATGCGATCTACAGCATCGAGAAAATCTTGCTTGTCTACCACGTGCTTACCCTTACGCGCAGCAATCAACGCTGACTCGTTACAGATATTGGCGATATCCGCACCACTAAAACCGGGGGTTTGGCGTGCCAAGAACTCAACATCAATGGAGTTATCGAACTTCACATTTTTCAGGTGAACTTTGAAAATGTCCACGCGCTCATTGAGGTCCGGCATATCGACATAAATCTGACGGTCGAAGCGACCTGCGCGCAATAAGGCCTTATCCAAGATATCTGCGCGGTTGGTGGCGGCAAGGATGATGATTCCGCTATTGGTAGCGAATCCGTCCATCTCGGTCAACAATTGATTCAGCGTATTCTCGCGCTCATCGTTGCTACCGAAGTTGATGCTCTTGCTTCGTGCGCGACCGATGGCATCAATTTCATCAATAAAGATGATGGATGGTGCTTTTTCTTTCGCCTGACGGAACAAATCGCGAACACGGCTTGCACCGACACCCACGAACATCTCGACAAAATCAGAACCGCTCAGGGAGAAGAAGGGCACTTGCGCTTCACCGGCTACTGCCTTTGCGAGCAACGTTTTTCCTGTTCCCGGAGGGCCTACCAAAAGGGCTCCCTTCGGAATTTTGGCACCGAGCTCAGTGTATTTCTTCGGATTCTTAAGGAAGTCGACAATCTCTTGTACCTCCTGTTTAGCGCCTTCCAATCCGGCAACATCGTTAAAGGTTACCGCGGTTCCCTTGCCCTTTTCGAACAAGGTAGCCTTTGACTTCCCGATGCTAAAAATCTGTCCACCACCACCACCGCCACCGCCCATGCGGCGCATGATAATGACCCAAACGGCGATGATGATACCAAATCCGATAATCCAAAAGAGCAAGTTTTGGCCGAACTCATTAATAGGACGATATTCTGTGCGGAATCCTCTTTCCGTTCCTAAACGTTCAATTTCATCAATGCTGTTCTCACTGGGTGGAATTGTAAACCAAAACTCACTTGACCGTGTGAATCCCTTCATCGCCGGTTGATTGCCCAGCTGTGAACCGAGGTTTGCCCGACCTAATGAATCAAGGTAGATCTTACCCGTAGCCTGGTTGTATTCAACCCGCTCAATGTAGCCGTTCAGGGCGTACTGTTTAAAATCACTATAGTCGATCTGGCGGCCGTCACTACCGGTATTGAAGACCATCATTCCAATCAGAATCATGGCTAGAATGGCGTAAATCCAGTAGAAATTTCCGCCACGTTTGTCACCACCACCCGGAAGGGGTTGTGGTTTACGTTGTTCCTTTTTGTCGTCTGACATTCGTGTTTTATTAATTACCAATTCGCTTCACCGAAGCGTCGGCCCAGAGATCTTCCAACGCATAAAAACCGCGCGCATCTTTGCTGAAAATGTGAACGATGACGTTGACGTAGTCCATGAGAATCCAAGTAGCATTGCGGGCACCTTCTCGGTGTGCCGGCTCATCCTGAAGCATTCGGAAGGTTTCCCTTTCAACTGAATCAGCAATAGCTTGCACCTGAGTGTTGCTCGTACCATGACAAACAACAAAGTAGTCAGAAAGTGCATTGGGAACTTTTCGAAGGTCCATCACGACGATATCGTGCGCCTTGATTTCTTCCATCCCGTGTACGATAGCATCTACCAGTTGCTCAGCACCGGACGTGACTATCTTCGATTTTGTTGTTTTTTTAACTGCCACCTTGGGGGCAAAAGTATATGCGCGCTCGCTCCATCTTGCGACGGAGGTCATTTTATTTCATTTTTTTACCAAACGACCCATCACCGAAATTAGCGGCCCATGAATTTCGAGTCTATACCCCCCGTTTGGCTTGATGAAACCGACTCCACCAATGCGGAAGCCATGCGCATGCTCAAACGCGGCAAGCCCTTGGAAGGCTCTTGCATTGTTGCTCGATACCAAAGCGAAGGAAGGGGGCAACGATCCAATCATTGGAACAGCCGGCCGGGTGAAAATCTTTTAGCCAGTTTCATACTGTATCCTCCGGAATCCGTCGCCCGGCACCCCTTCTTACTCAGTAAAAGCGTTGCCCTAGCTGTTCATGGCACCCTGCAGCACTTTACTCCCGGCCGGGTTCAAATCAAATGGCCCAACGACATCCTCATCAACGGAAAGAAGGCCGCCGGCATACTCATCGAAAACCAATGGCTCGGCTCCCATTGGCATGCTGCCGTTGTAGGCATAGGAATAAATGTCAATCAACGGGAGTTCAAACTGGACCACGCCACCTCACTTGCGTCAACTACGTCAGAAGTCATTTCTCCTGAAACCGTGCTCAACGAACTGCAAACACGATTTTCGTCGATGTATCACAGCCTATGCAAAGGCGAGGATGAATACATTTCAGCCGAATACCACCGTCTGTTGTTTGGCTCGGACCGCAATCAATCGTACATCACTGCCGAAGGTCAAATTGAAGCTCGGGTAATTCAGGTTTTCGATGACGGACGGATTGAGTTACTCACGGATCAAGGATTCAGTCAGACGTTTGACCTCGCTGAGCTGCGCCTGATTTACTGATTCAAGTCACCAAAACGGGTGATAAAAATAACGCGCATTTATTTTACGCTTCCCTGCAAATGACGTTACTTGCTGCCAATTCACTGCGCCTTGCGCGGAGATACAACTTGATTACCACTGATTAATCAGTATGAATAGAATCATTAAAAAAGCTGCTGTAATTGGCAGTGGCGTGATGGGCTCGCGTATCGCATGTCATTTCGCAAACATTGGCGTGCAAACCGTATTGCTCGATATCGTTCCCAACACCCTGTCCGAAAAGGAGACACAATTAGGCTTAAGTCTATCCGACCGAAAAGTTCGAAACCGTATTGCAAACGATGCGCTTCAAACGGCCCTTGCAAGCAATCCCTCTCCTATCTATCGTAAATCGTTCGCCGATCGTATTCGCATCGGAAACCTTGAAGACGATTTGGAACTGCTCAAGGATTGTGATTGGATTATCGAGGCGGTTACCGAACGTATCGACATTAAACGATTGGTCTATGAAAAGGTTGAAGCTTACCGCAAGCCGGGCAGTCTAATCACGACCAATACCTCCGGAATACCGATCATAGCGCTTGCTGAAGGCAGAAGCGATGACTTCAAAAAGCACTTTTGCGGAACACACTTCTTCAATCCTCCGCGCTATTTGCAGTTGCTCGAGCTAATTCCATCACCGCATACCTCGCCGGAGGTGGTTCAATTCTTCACAACGTATGGCGAGAAGTTTTTGGGAAAAGTGGTCGTACCCTGCAACGATACCCCGGCATTTATCGCCAACCGCATCGGTGTGTATAGCATACAGGCGCTGTTTCACCTCATTGGTGAACTCGGTCTATCGGTAGAGGACGTTGATAAGCTAACAGGCCCTGTGCTTGGCCGACCAAAGAGTGCGACATTCAGAACGTGTGATGTCGTTGGCTTGGATACGCTCGTTCATGTGGCTCACGGAGTGCATGAACACTGTCCGAAAGATGAAGCGCGCGGCGTATTCGCTATTCCTTCCTTTATCCAACACATGGTTGATCAAAAGTGGTTGGGTGATAAAACCAAACAAGGATTTTACAAGAAGATTAAAAACGACAAGGGAGAATCCGTCATACTCTCCCTCAACCTAAAAACACTTGAGTACGGCGAACAGAAAAAGAGCAAGTTCGCTACGCTGGAAGCAACAAAGGCCATCGATAGTTTGTCGCAACGCATGCCCATGCTCTACAACGGCAGCGACAAGGCCGGTGAGTTTTATAAAAAAGCATTTGCCGGATTATTCGCTTATGTGAGCAATCGCATTCCGGAAATCAGTTCATCCGTGCACAGCATCGATGCCGCAATGCGCGCCGGTTTTGGCTGGCAACTCGGGCCGTTTGAAGTATGGGACACCATCGGCATTGCAAAAGGCGCTGAGGATGCACGTGCACTTGGACACAGCGTTGCACCGTGGATTGATGAAATGTTAGCGCAAGGAGTTACCTCCTTTTATAGAATGAACGAAGGTGTGGAAGAGTGCTACAACCCTTCTACCAAAAAGTATGAAGCTCTGCCAGGAGCCGCTCACATCAGCGCACCGTCCAAACTTCCTGCATCATCGCAAGTATGGACCAACGGTGCTTGCAGCGTGCGTCATCTAGGCGATGGCATTCTGTGCTACAGTTGGAACACCAAGATGAACACCATCGGAGGCGAAGTGCTCGAAGGATTGAATAAAGCCATCGATCTTGCAGAGCGCGACTACCGCGGTTTGGTGATCTACAACGAAGGCGAAAATTTCTCGGCAGGTGCCAACGTGGGGATGATCTTCATGTTAGCCGCCGAGCAGGAATACGAAGAGCTTGATATCGCCGTGCGATACTTTCAAAAGACCATGATGCGTATGCGCTACTCAAGCATACCCGTCGTAGGCGCTCCACACAACCTCACACTCGGTGGTGGATGCGAATTGAATCTGCATGTGGACAAGGTGATTGCACACGCGGAACTTTACATGGGTCTTGTTGAATTCGGTGTTGGCGTTATCCCCGGCGGTGGCGGTACCAAAGAATTTGCCTTGCGCACCAGCGATGCTTTCCGCGAAGGTGATATTCGCATCAACACGTTTCGCGACCGCTTCCTCACCGTTGGTCAGGCGAAGGTTTCGACCTCAGCCTATGAAGCCTTCGACCTAGGTTATCTGCGTCCAGGCATCGATGAAGTAGTGGTGAGTCGCCGCTTACAACTGAGCCGCGCCAAAGAAGCGTGCTTGCAACTTGCCGAAGCCGGTTACACCCAGCCCGCCATGCGCAAAGACATCACCGTACTCGGATCACAGGCACTGGGAATTGTCTATGCAGGAGCCAACAGCATGTACAGCGGACATTACATCAGCGAGCACGACAAGCACATCTCTGAAAAACTCGGCTATGTGCTGGCCGGCGGCGATTTAAGCAGCCCGACACTCGTCAGTGAAACTTACTTGCTCGACCTCGAACGCAAAGCATTTCTGGAATTATGCGCGCAGCGCAAAACATTGGAACGCATGCAATCACTGGTCACCAAAGGAAAAATCTTACGCAACTGATTACACGATGAACGCTTATATTATTTCAGGATACAGAACCGCCATCGGCAAAGCGCCACGCGGATTATTCAAAAGCTATCGCCCCGATGACTTGGGAGCAGCCGTGGTGAAGCGCATCATGGAGGATGTGCCACAACTCGACCGCGCACTCATCGACGATGTGATTGTGGGTAATGCCACACCCGAAGCAGAGCAAGGCCTCAACATCGG
>CANHYZ010000019.1 GCA_947464885.1 Flavobacteriales bacterium | reverse complement strand
GAAAGGCCGTTGATTCCTGCCGGATTCCAGTAACCCGCGGTCACATCATTGACAGAGGCCACTTGTGCTGCCGACATTCCCAATCCACGGGCACCTACACCAATGGTGAGGAATTCGTTGGAGTATTTCGGAGTAAGGTCGGAAGTTGATTGTGCTTGAAGTTGATTCGACGCGAAAAGCCCCGTAAGCAGTGGAAAAATCAAAAGGTATCGCAAGTTCATTCGGGGTTTGAGGATAGGGTTCAAAAATAGGGTGCCCGGCATTAACCCTGAAAAATTCGATTTATTGTGTCAAGCATTCCGGCCGGATCAAGGGACTGCGGTATGGTTATGTTTTCAACCCCAAAGCCTCTCAGGCATTCAGCAGTGCTAGGTCCGAATGCCAGGGTTTGGATGGCTCCGGCATTAACTTCATTCGAATGAAAAAAGGACCGTACGTTACTTGGGCTTGAAAAGACGTAAAGTTCACTTGGTGAAACCTCAACATGCCGTTCGATGGTTTCATAAACAACAAGGTCGATGACTTGCGAGGAAGGAAAGGCTTGTTGGACTGTTTTCATGCTGTGCTTCGCTATCGGAAAAAGGATGGTTGCGCTTTGCACCACCGATGCCAGGCGGTAAGCTGAATCGGCAATATCCATAGCGTCACCCACGAAATCCGCATGAGCATATTCGCGCAAGGTTTCTGCAGTTCCCTCGCCCAATGCAGCGAATCGCTGAAGACCGATAACGGGATTCTGATTGAAAAAATGGCGGACGGCATTGGACGATGAAAAGAAAATCCATTCACATGGGGGAAGTGATGGATCAAACGGGATAGGTTTTGTTGTGATGAGGGATTGTGCATCGACCACCAAGTCGTGTTCGCGCAACAGTTCGCAGAGGGCGCTGCATTCGCTGATGTCTCGGGATATAAAGACGGTGTGGCTCACGGTTGTTGAATGCGTTCCAAAATGGCCTGGATAAGTTCTTCCGTGCTGCTTCCTGAAAGGCGGAATTTCATCAACGGCTGATCCCAAGCCGAGGCGAAAGCTACATCGGCGTGAAACTGATTGTCCTGACGAATCGCATGAACGCCAAGAGGCAATTGGCAACCGCCGTGAAGGCGATTCAATACGCCACGTTCGATGGTGATATTGGATTGCACATCCACATGATGAATGGCTTGCAGTGCATTAATGAGTTCGCTGTCGTCTTCGCGGCATTGAATGGCAAGAACACCTTGAGCGGGTGCCGGCACGAGTAGATCAATGTCCAATGCCGTTGCGTGCAAGTCGTCGGTGTTGAGTTGGAGACGATCTACACCGGCTTTTGCCAGTAGGATGGCGTCGAACTGTCGGTCGCGCAATTTTTGCACGCGAGTTGGAACGTTGCCGCGGATATCATGCAGTTGGATATCCGGACGCACACTGAGCATTTGTGCTTTGCGGCGTGCGCTTGACGTACCGACGATGGCGTTTTCTTTTAATGACAAGGGTTGGTTGCTGTCAATGGCGTCGGGGTGAATCAGCAGGAGTTCGCGGGGATCGGCTCTGTGGCTGACTGCGGCCACAATAAGTCCGGCCGGGGGTGTTGTTTCGAGGTCTTTATGCGAGTGTACCGCGATATCAATGCGCTTTTCAAGCAGTGCTTCTTCGATTTCTTTGGTGAAAAATCCTTTGCCCTCGAGTTTGTCAAAGCTCAGGTGCTGGATAGCATCTCCTTTTGTTTGAATGATTTCGATGCGGGACTCCAGTCCTATTTTTTGCAGTTCAGCTTGAACGAAATGGGCTTGCCACAACGCGAGGTCACTTCCTCTGGAGCCAATGATAATCGGGTTTTTCAATGCCGGGAATTTTGGGCGAAGTTAGCCTCAATCAGTTCTTTTTGACTTCATCCATCAGCACTTCTTTGGCCATTCTCATGGGAATGGAGATGTATTTTTTCTCCATGTAGTTCATGATTTTCTCTAACACATCGCGTGAATGATCGTCGAGTGTTTCGAGGTCTTTTGCGAAGACAGATCCCAGTGCCGTGTTGCGAATTTCCTTGATGGTTTCCGGAATGGAGGTCATGGCCTTTTCGATGCGGCGCTCTTTGTGGACCTTCTCACATTCGCGCAAGCCTGATTGGATGATGGGCAAACAATCGGTGATTGCTTGCTCGCGGTATTGGATGTTCTCCTGCGCGCGTTCGCGGATGAGATTCATGTCGTAATAATCAACATCAAAACCGCTTACGACATCGGCGTGGATATCGCCCGGAACAGCGAGGTCAATGATGATTTTCTTATTGGATTCACCGCGAAGAATCGTGTTGTAGAGATCCGTATCTATCACATGACTTTCTGCTCCTGTGCAGCTACTCAGCACGTCGAATCCTTCTGTAAAGTGTTGGAGTTCTTCCAGCGGTAATGCTTTTCCTCCAAAGCTTTCGCAAAGCATTGTGGCATTGGCCAGTGTGCGATTGACGAACGTGAGATTGCGGTATTCGTTTTCGTAGAGGAATTTCGAAAAGTTGCGAATGATTTGACCTGCACCGATGAGCAGTATACGGCTATCGGTAGGCAACTGGTGAGCGCGAAATTGTTCCCAAGCCAACGAAACAACACTCACGGGTTTCTTGGCCAAATCCGTTGAGGTGAATACTTCCTTGGCGGTTTGTATGCACTGACGAATCATGAGTCGGAGGTCGTCGCCGGTGAGTCCAATGGCGTCGCATTCTTCGTAAGCTTTCCGCAGTTGTGTGATGATTTCTCGTTCGCCGATAATGGCGGAATCCAAGCTAGCAGCGACGTTTAGTAGATGCTCTGCTGCTTCCACTCCGTTGAAACGTTCGGCGTGTGCAGCGATGGATTTGATTTCAGCTTCATTCAAATTGGGTTGAATGAGCTTGAGCATGTTGGCGGTGACACCAGGGCAAACGTAATGGGGCAGGGTGAAAACGATTTCGACGCGATTGCACGTCGATAGATACATTAATTCTCCAATGCCGATTTGATGGATGAGTTGTTTGAGAACCTGTTCACGGCGATTATCGGCCACATGGAATTTACCGATGGTATCCAGTGTAAAATGTTTGTGGGTTAATGCAACAACTCGAAGCTCGTTCACGCGGTGTTTCTTTGGATTGCAAAGATTTTCCTGACCCGCGGTTGTTTTGTCATAAGAAAGTCAATAGCCCGGCTGATGTAAGTCACCTAGCGCGGTCTGAATTTCTTCTTTTTATTGTTCTTGTTGAACTTGTTGAACTTGTTCTTCTTTCCGAAGCGTTCAGTTTCGTATTCTTTGAATCCGCCGGCGGTTAATGGTTTAACCGTTTGAAGTTGAGTGATATGTTCCAGTAGTATTGCTCCTTTGGAAAGCATGGTCAGGTCTTTCAGGATGACGTCATCGTGCACAATATTGCGGTTCCAGTTTGTCGCATTGTACTTCATCAGGTTGGCGATGGAGAGTGCGAAGGCATTTTTTTGTTCGCCTTCTTCCATGGCTGCGCACTTGCGAATCATGGATTCCACGTAGTGACCGTAGTGACCGAAACGAATTTGGTTGTTCGGATACGGCATGGGATCCGGTTTGCTCGAGAGGTGATCTTTATCGGGTTTAGGATAAGGGCTATCTACGTTGAGGCGAAAGCCTGACATGATTTGCAAGTGATCCCAAAGTTTGTGATTGTAGTCTTCGATATCGCGCAGGTGGGGGAAGAGCTGTCCCATAACACTAATCACAGCGCGCACGCATTTGTTGCGCTCTTCGCGGTCTTCAAGCGTGAGGGCGTATTCGACCATGCGCTGAATATTTCTTCCGTATTCGGGAATGATGAGGTGTGGTCGGTTGCTGTTGTAGGGCTGAAGGTTCAGCTTATCATTAATGGATTCGAGCATGGTTGAGCGGGGGAAACGTTTTAGACCCTGCGAAAATAGTGGAAAGTTGGTTGTTTTGAAATGGTCTGCAGCAAATCATCTCAGGGCGTGGTGATGACGGTGCAAAAGAGATGGGTTTTACTAACATTGATAGGTTGACTTTTTTGAAAACTCACGCTGCAATTAGCCTGAATGTTGTTCTTTATTAGGCCTATCAAATTACGGTTATCTGTATCTGCCTAAAGGTGCTGATAACGAGCGACAAACCCATATCAACCAACATGGAAAACTCATTCAAATTCGATTTGCCTGTCAACAGCTCCTCAATCATTAAGGTGATTGGTGTTGGCGGAGGTGGCAGCAATGCTGTCAATTACATGTACGAACAAGGCATCAAGGGCGTAGATTTTATTGTGTGCAACACCGATGCCCAGGCATTGGATAAAAGTCCTGTGCCGATAAAAGTGCAATTGGGCAGCACCTTGACAGAAGGTCGCGGTGCCGGTTCAATTCCGGAAGTAGGCCGCAACGCCGCTATCGAGAGTTTGGATGAAATCAAAGCCTTGCTGAGCGATAATACCACGATGGTATTCATCACAGCCGGTATGGGCGGTGGAACGGGTACAGGCGCTGCGCCGGTGATTGCCAAAGTTGCTAAGGACATGGGCATTCTCACCGTGGGTATCGTCACTGTGCCGTTCATGTTCGAAGGCAAGAAGCGCGACAGTCAAGCGAAACTCGGCTTGGATGAAATGCGTGCCAACGTGGATACGTTGCTTGAAATCAAAAACGACAAACTCCGTGAATTATATGGTAACCTTACGCTGAAGGCAGCTTTCGGTCATGCCGATGAAGTGCTCTGCACGGCAGCGAAAGGAATCGCCGAGGTTATTACGTTGATCGGAACAGTAAACGTCGATATGAACGACGTGAAGACGGTCATGAAAGATAGTGGTAAGGCTATCATGGGCTCGGGCCGCGCCAGTGGCGAAGGCCGCGCGCGCAAGGCTGTTGAATTGGCGTTGGAGTCACCACTGTTGAACGACAGCGACATCACCGGTGCCAATTTCGTGTTGTTGAACATTACCCATGGCACAGATGAATTGTTGATGGATGAAATCAGCGAGATCACTGATTATATACAGGATCAAGCGGGTATGTCTGCGGAAGTTATCTGGGGCTATTGCCATGACTCTTCATTGGGCGATGACGTGTGTGTAACAGTTATCGCAACCGGCTTCATCGGTGCCAAGAAGAAGGAAGGATGGAGCAGTGTGGAAGAAGAGCCAAAGAAATTGTGGCTTGAAGCAGAAGGTGTGAAGGAAGTGGTTGCTAAAGTTGAGCGTCCATTGCCGGATATGCCTGAGCTCAAGCAGGAGCCTGTGCGTGAGGAGCCGATTGTAGAGCCCTTCATGAAGGTTTTAGAAACTCCTGTAGAGTTTGAATTCGAAGTCGAAAACCAAATCAATGAGGAAGCAACTGATATCGAAGATGTGCCTGTACTTTCTTCCCTGAAGATGCGCGAAGAAGAGCAGCTCCTGGATGAGCCGGTGTACATGGATCTTGGTTCTAATCTGAACGAGATTACCTCAGTGAAGGTTGACGAGGTTCCTGCAGCATCCTTGATGCACAAGGAAGAGCCGGTGGTTAGCGATCGTCCGAACCGAAACGAATTGCTTGCACGCAATAAAGAGCGTGAGATGCGTATCCGTGAGTTCACCATCAAGTTGAAGACGCCGAATGGTTTGAGCGAATTGGAAAATGAGCCGGCATACGCGCGCAAAAAGATTACATTGGAAAGCGCACCACACAGTGCTGAGAGCAATATCTCGCGTTACTCGCTGAATGAATCGGTGGATGAAGCCGGTCAGCGTAAAGTGGAATTGCGTGAGAATCCATTTCTCCACGACAACGTGGATTGATTCCTTAAACTGAAAGCAATAAAAGAGGCTGTCTGAAAAGACAGCCTCTTTTATTTTGGGGAAAATCTTGCGGGAATTAGTTGACGCCCTTCCGTTCCTTCACGTGCTTGAGTCGAATGTTGAGCGATTCAACAATCACGGAGAACGCGAGTGCGATATAGGCGTAGGTTTTGATGTTTACACCTTCAGGCAGATGCAGTACATGCGCATCTTCCAATGCCTCCAATACGAGGATCAGTCCGATAACAACCAGGAATGCCAGAGCCAGCATTTTGATTGTCGGGTATTTTTCAATGAAATCGCTGACGTAAGGAGCAAAGAGGAGCATGGCAATCATGGCTACAACAACAGCCATAATCATTGTGGCAAGTGCCAGTGCTGCATTCGGATTATCGGATGTAACACCGACAGCAGTGATGATGGAGTCGAAAGAAAAAACGATATCGATGATGGTGATCTGGAAGATGGCTTGCGTCCAGGTGAGCTGACGTGATTTAGCACTTTCTTCTTTATCCGCGATTTTGAATTTGTGATAGACTTCTGTTACGGTTTTGATGATGAGGAATGCACCACCACCGAAAAGGATGATGCCGCGACCGGTAATCGGGATATGTCCGAGGTGAAAGAACGGGTCCACCATCTTGGTGATGAAACTGATGGTGGATAAAAGCAGGATACGCACTGCCAGGGCCAACATCAATCCGATGAATCGGGCGCGACGTTGATCCTTTTTATTGGGGATGTACCCACAGATAATCGCAATGAAGATGATGTTGTCGATTCCCAGTACGATTTCTAAAATCACCAGTGTAAACAGGCTGATGATTCCGCCGAGGGTGGTAAATACTTCAAAGAATGCGTTGAGCATGGATAGCTGAGTTAATTCGGGGACGAAGATAGGAGTAACCGGTGCAATAGAAAAAGGCGCACCGGAAAGTTCATTTCGCGGTGCGCCTTTTATGAGTTGACATTTATTTTTTGACGATGCCTGAAGGTCCCTCCAGCGAAACAGAGGTTGATCGCATGGCGTTATTGGCTTTCACCAACGAGTCTTGCTTTTTCTTCATTTCTTCCATTTTCTTTTCCTGATCGAGGTATTCTTGATAGGATGGAAGCTGGAATTCTTCAAGTTGTGTTTTTACTTCTTCATCCAGGGTTTTGAATTCGGCATTATCCGGGTCATTCTTCAGAGCAAGTGTCGTCAGGCGGTCATTGATTTGAACACGCATGCTGATGTCCTTTTCAATGAGTTTCTGATGGCTTTCATCCAGGCTGTGATAGAAGGCGATTTCCTGATTGTTGAGTTCAAGCATGCGCTTACTCAGTTCCAACGCCTTTTCATTGTATTCGGCCTCATACATCATGTCGATAACCTGCCACATGATTTGGGGTTGTTCATATGGAACATTGCGCTCGGGCATCACATCGAGTGAGCGCTGAATGACTTCACGTGCTTGTTCGAGTTTACCTTCAGCGATGAGTTGGTCGGTGAGGTGACCAAACTGCAGGCGCAAGTTGGTCGTCATACGACGGTTGTTTTCATCCATGTAGATTTTCTCCTTGTCCATATTTCCCCACTCGAATTTATTCATCATGTTTTCGTACATGAGTTCCGACGATACGCCACCGTCGATATTCGGGTTAGGATTCTTGGCGTGCTTAATCGGCGTGAGGCGGTATGCAAGTCCTTCCAGCTGGAAGTAAGCTTCCAATCCCATGTAAGAATCACCGCCTGTCGTCACTGCGAAGTAAACCGGGCGATTCCAGTCCATGTTGTTGATGAGGTCTAGCACCGCGAGATTTGCTTTGGTGATGTAGGAGCGAGGGCGGCCACCGGCATCGGTGAGGCTGAATTGAATTTCTGAAACCAGTGAGTCGCCTTCATTGAGGTACTTGCGGTAGCTTTCGACAACGGTGCTGTCCACTTTCAACGAGAACTTTGATGAGGGCAGATAAGCGATGTTGTTTTTCCCGTTGTCGATGGTCTTCGAATCGTCGAGTGCCACCTTCATGGCTTCGGACAGTGGCATGAAGCCTTTGGTTTCGCGGTTAGGATCTACGAATAGGACGTCGCGAGTTCCCTGACGGTATTTCTGTTCCGGCATTTTAATTGGCACCGGTGCACCGTCATATGCCTGACGCTTCATCTGATCAATGTACCAGTCGGTGTTGAGCAGCGAGAGGTTCACCACGCGCACATCGGTACGGATGCCTTCCACTTCTTGTGCATACCACAACGGGAATGTATCGTTATCACCGTTGGTGAAGATGATCGCATTCGGTTGGAGTGATTGCAGGTAATTGATGGCCATCGCTAATCCTGTTTTGCGGTTTGCGCGTGAATGGTCGTCCCAGTTTTGATACGCCATCAACGTTGGTGTTACCAAGCATATTAGAAGAGCGACTGCTGCTTTACTCATGGATTCTCCCTGCATCGCTTTTCCGATACCGAGCATGAGTGCAAAGAGTGCGGTTGCCACGATACTCATGAAGAGCAGTGAGTATCCGAATCCGTTGCTTCCTGTCGCCAGACGCTCAGCAAACATGATGATGACAGAACCACCCACGGTCATGGATGCCAGCTTCGTCAGGTTTTGGAAAGTGAAGCGTGTGGCTGCATGGTAAAGCGCATATACAGCAAGTCCAATCCAAATAGTAAAGGCGTAGAATGATCCGGCGAATGCATAGTCACGTTCACGCGGCTGCTGCGGTGTCTGATTGAGGTAGACGATAATGGCAAATCCGGTGAGAACGAACAACAAGCCGACTACCCAGAAGTCTTTTTGTTGTTTGATGAGTTGGAATACCAAACCGATCAACCCCAAAATCAACGGCAGATAGAAGAAGGTGTTGAAGCCTGCATTGTTGCGTTCATTGTCGGAAATGCTGTCGCGGTTGCCTAAACGTTCTTCATCGATGATGCTTACGCCGGATAGCCAGTTGCCTTCGGTGAATTCTCCATGGCCCTGACGGTCGTTTTGTCGACCGGCGAAGTTCCACATGAAGTAGCGCAAGTACATGTGTCCAACTTGGTAGCGCGTGAAGAAGCGAAAGTCTTCAGCTGCCGATGGAATCATTTTCTCGCGCATACGGTCGAGGCTCTTCAGCAAGGAACGTGGATCCTGATCTTCCATTCCGCGCGGCATTTTATTGGTTTGCGCGTAGTAGTTGAGTGCCGATTCGGACTGGTCGATGGCTTGTTCGGAGTTCTTAACTTTTTCCTGACCTTTTTCCGTATTCCAGTTTTGGTAGTTACTCCATTCTTTGTAGTCTTTGATGTGATTTCCCTGATTGGAGTGCATACGCGGGAAGTATCCGCAGAAGTCCTTATCGTAGTTGGGAACGCTACCTTTTTTCTCACCGCTTTCGATATACTCTTCGATTAGGGTGAGTTTTTCTTCAGGGTGTGATTGAACGTATTGTTCGGCTGTAAAACGATCACGGCTAGACAATATGAGTTTGCTGCGCGTATTGTCTTCGCGCACGCTGTACGATTTCACCCAAACATCTCCGCCATCGCGGTAGGGATCCTCAATGTCTTGAGGCGTATTGAAGTATTGTCCGAACATCAATGGTCGATCACCATACTGTTCACGGTTGAGGTAAGAAAGCAATGCAAACAGGTTCTCCGGGTTGTTTTCATCCATTGGAGGGTTTGCATTCGAACGGATGATTACCGTTGCGAAAGTGGTGTAACCCAGGATGGCCATGGTGAGGCCGAGTATGAGCGTGTTGGACAGTACCATGTTGCGCTTGTGGGTAATAACCAATCCAAGGCTAATGAGCGCGACAACCAGCAGCAGATAAAACACACCACCGCTGTTGAACGGCATACCAAAGCTGTTGACGAAGGTGCGCTCGAAGAAGCCTGCAATTTGAACAAACCAAATGATGACACCGGTATTAATCAGGAACAGCAAAAACAAGGAAATCGCGCCGGTGGCAATGAGTCCTTTCAAGCTGTATTCATATTTCTTGAAATAGTAAACCAGGCAGATGGCCGGAATCGCCAATAAGTTCAACAAGTGGACACCGATAGATAATCCCATGAGGTATCCGATAAGCACGAGCCAGCGGAGTTCACCACCCTCATTCACTTCGGATTCCCATTTGAGAATGGCCCAGAATACGACCGCAGTGAAGAGCGACGACATCGCGTACACTTCCGCTTCTACGGCCGAAAACCAGAAGGTGTCGGAGAAGGTGTAGACCATTGCGCCAAGAATACCGCTGCCGAGGATGGCCCACAATTGGCCGCTATTGGGCTCTTTCGCGCCTTCCGGCAGGAATTTTTTGGCCATGTGCGTGATGGTCCAGAACAGAAACACGATGGTGAGTCCGCTGCAGAGTGCCGAGAGGAAGTTGATCATAACCGGCACGGTGGATGGCTCCACAAATGCCGAGAATACGCGACCGATCAACATGAAGAGTGGAGCTCCGGGTGGGTGACCGACTTCCAGTTTGTACACCGAGGAAATGAACTCACCGCAATCCCAGAAGGGCATGGTGGGTTCCAACGTGATAGCGTAAACGATTGTAGCGATGAGGCCCATCGCCCATCCCGTGATCACATTCAATTTGTTGAAATTCATATGATTGTTTCTTGGTGTCCGTAATTAGTGTTCGCGAATTTAGGCAAGCAGGCCGAATTCCTGTCTAAATTGCCGCCTACAATCTGATTGCGATGAATTTTTTTAAGCGTCCCATCGATGAAATGCCCGCTGTTGGGGCTGAACAGCACGCCAAGTACATGGGTGCTCATCCTTTTCCGCACATAGTGATGGATGATTTTTTTGATGCCGATGCTCTGCGGACATTGTTGGGTGAATTTCCTGAGCTTGGTAAAGAAGCCGGCGACATTAATTACGTCAATCCCAACGAAAGCAAATTTGCCTCAAAGGGAGAAGGTCGTCTCGGACCGGGTGCCCGCGAGTTGGTGCACTTGCTCAATTCACAACCATTTTTGGAGTATTTGCAAAATCTCACCGGTATCAAGGAAACACTAGTTCCGGATCCGTACCTCGAAGGCGGCGGCTATCATCAGATTAAGCCCGGCGGATTTTTAAAAGTCCATGTCGATTTTCATAAGCATCGCTTGATGAACTTGGATCGACGTATCAACGTGTTGGTTTATTTGAACGAAAATTGGAAGGAGGAATACGGAGGTCATTTTGAATTATGGGAGCGCGACATGAGTCAGTGTGCGGTGCGCATCGCGCCGTTGTTCAATCGCATGGCTATTTTCTCTACGACAGATTATAGCTGGCATGGACATCCCGATGCGTTGACCTGTCCGCCTGAACGTTCGCGCCGAAGCCTGGCGCTATATTATTACACCAATGGCCGTCCGGCAGACGAGATCAGTCCGGAGAACCGTGCGCGCATCACTACGACCTTTACCGCTCGTGAGGGCATTGACTCTTCGGACATGAAGCGCTACAACGGGTTGGTCAATTTTGCGAATGACATCTTGCCGCCGTTTGCGGTTCGTTGGATTAAAAAATTCCGTAAAGGCTGAGCCCATGAAGACCATGCATGCACACGGGCTCAAGCTCGATCATCTCACCGAATACACAGCGTATCCTGTGCATATGGAGCGACTGAATTGGTTGGTGAAGACGATCCAAGAGCAACGGACCCTCGACTCCGCTCGGGCACCGGTTAGGATTTTGGATGTGGGTTGTGGTACCGGCAACATCACGATTCCACTGGGCATGATTCCCAATTCTGATGTGGTGGGCATCGACATGTATCAGCCCAACATTGACTTGGTGAATAAGCGCAATACACTGCCGAATGTGCAGGTGACGTTTTCAAGGCTATGCGATTTTGATGTTTCCAATTTCGACTTCATCATTTTCACCGAAGTGCTGGAGCACATTCCCGGCTATGGGGAAATACTGGAGGATCTCGGCAAGCGCATGAAACGGGATGCTCAGATTCTGGTCACCATACCTAATGGCTGGGGGCCTTTCGAATGGGCGATGCAACCCATGTACATCATGCGCCGCATGGGTCTCAACGGGTTCATCGGAAAAGTGAAAAAGTTGCTCGGCAAAAAAGAACCTTACGCGTTGAATCAGGAAATAGATCCTCACGTGAATTTTTTCACACGCAAACAAATCAAGAATGATTGTAAGCGATACGGTTTAAAGCTGGTTGAATTCGAGCCGGCATTTGTAATGGCGCCAATCATGGAAACCTACACGCCATTTATTTCACTCAACAAAATTGCTTATTACGATAATAAAATCGCACATGCGCTGCCGGTCTGGATGGCTAGCGGATGGTACTATAGAATGACAAGTGACAAGTGACGAGTGACGAGTGACTAATGACACGTCTAGACGTCACCATTTCACCATTTCACTATTTCACTATTTCACTATTTCAAACAACACTTGTTCTCGCTTGCTATCACTGATGATATGTGCGATATAGAGTCCGTTGCTCCAGTCGCTTGTCAGGACCTTCGCGCTCATTTGATTTGGATTCTCTGTGAGCACGCGCTTACCGGTCAGATCAAAAATTTCAATGGTTTGAATAGTATTCGTTGAAGTGAACTGAATGTTGTCGGAAGCGGGATTCGGGAAGGCGTTGATTGTTTGAACGAGTTCCTCTTCAACACTAATCGAACAGTCCATGTTAACGCCGATCGCGGCCACTGAGCTTGTTTCCCCGATAGCGAGTTGAAGATCTCCCAGCGTTTGGATGTTGTCGCCTTCGAAGGTGCATACGATGGAAAGCGCTTGCACGGGTAGAGCTGAATTGATGCTGACCTGATAGCATCCATCAGGAACGCAGAGTGATAAGGTGTCATTCATGATGCCGTCTGTTTCAACGTACAGTTGATAGACGGGATTAAGGCCGACAAACACACCAAACTCCAGTAATTCATTCACGGGTTCGAAATAGTCTGCATCAACAATTACCTCGATTTCGTTGAAGGTGCATGGTATTTCCATGTTTTCAATGAAGACATAGTTGCAATAGACATTTTGACAATTACCTGTTGTGACGGTGAGGCAAACGGTATAGACACCATTGCTTTCATATTGGACGTTTCCACCCGGAGTATCGCCAAATGTGCCATTGCCGTAATCCCAGGTGAATTCGGCCACACCGCTGAAAGTCGAAGTGTTGATGAATTCTACATGCCCGGGCGTATTGGTATATACCGGCTCAAAGGATGCGAAGCATTCGGGCTGGCCTACGCAATCGGAATTGACACCGAAAAAATACGTGATGCTGATTTCATCCTGATTGATAATCTCGGCATTCTCGAGCAGGTTCATACCGTCCATGGTCAGGAAAATGTCGAGGTTTTGGCCCGGTGCAATGGGTTGATTGTTGTCGATACTGAGGTAGTAGCACCCGTTGGGCAAACATAATGGTGTGTCAAAGAATGGATCCTCGAGTGTATAAGTCACTTCGCCGTTCGCAACAAGCATCCCTGAAGCACCATTGAAGATGGTGTAGAACAGTGCAGATGTGCCGCCTTCCTGTATGTAGCTGTCGATGCCAAGCACGACATCGTTGCATTCCGTATTGCAATCGGTGATGATGACGTTGGTGCACAATTCGATACCATCCGGACATGATGGTGAGGTGTAGTATGCGCAAGCGGAATAGAGGCCGGGGAATGCATAGGTGTGACTGAAGTATTGACCTCCTTCTACCGGTCCTGATTCGTCACCGGGAAACCACACCACATTTCCTTCGTTGAATGTATCCAGCTCGAATTCCATAACCCCGCAAACGGGTGTTTCGAAGGCCCAGATTTCGGTCGGACATACGGGTTCGACAGCACAGTTGATTTCAACGGTATAGATAAATGTGAAGATGCTGGTTGGAGGCATAATTGGGCATTGGGGAGCATCAACGGTGGCGGTGATGACATAGACGCCATTGGTTGACCAGGAGTGGTCGGCCAGGATTCCGCCG
>CANHYZ010000018.1 GCA_947464885.1 Flavobacteriales bacterium | reverse complement strand
GAGAATTGAGACTATCTACCTTACTTAAAAAGGTGGAATCAAATACACTTCCGTTACTTTCCAGCACAACGATGAAGAAGTCGTTGTCTGTTTCGAAACTCTCTCGAAACTCAATGTAAAAGTCAGTTTCCGGATCGTTTTGCGGAAAGAAAGCCTCAAAATCATAGCTGAACTTCAAGCCGGATGCTAACCATACGCACAGCGCGCTAAACAGCGTAACGCCTAGCAAGGTTAATGATGCACTCCGTTTGGTCATTCGTGGGTTTTAGGTATCATAACAACTGCAACGACCTATGGTTTCCGAATAACCTTGAAATTCCGTTATTTCTTCAGGGCATCGCGAATTTCTTCCAGCAGCTGCTCGGAGCGGTTCACTTCAGGCGCAGGCGCAGGCTCGTTGCTTCTGAGTTTGTTCATACCCTTGATAACCAAAAACATAATAAACGCTATAATCACGAATTCTATGGCGTACGTAATGAATGTGCCATAGGCGATTACCGGGCCGATTTCCTTGGCATTTTCAAGAGATAAACCGCCTCCTGTTGCTTCAGCTGCCTCTCTTGCCTTTCTCACATTTTCGGAGAGCGGATAATACAGATTTGAAAAATCGCGACCCTGGATTAGACCGATCATCGGCATAACCATTCCATCAATGAATGCTGAAACGATTTTTCCGAAAGCAGCTCCCATAACGAATGCGACTGCCATGTCGATGAGGTTTCCGCGCAATGCGAATTGTTTGAATTCTTTGATCATAGGGTGGGTGTTTAATTGTACTCCAAATATAGACGCAAAAAAAAAGAGGCCCATAGCGGGCCTCTTTTAAATCTATGGCTTCGAGAAGTTATTTCTTCACGTCCTTCACTTCCTCAAAATCGACGTCAGTTACTTCCGAGTCTTGACCTGCTGTACCTGCAGTGTTTCCGCCTTCCTGGCTTGAGGCATTGTACATGTCTGTCGCTGCTGCACCAAATACATTATTCAGGTTTTCGATGGCTGATTTGCAGCGCTCGATATCCTTGTCGGCATGAGCACTCTTCAATTCAGCCAGTGCATTTTCAATCGGTTCCTTCTTATCAGCCGGAATCTTATCACCAAACTCCTTCATTTGCTTTTCCGTTTGGAAAATCAAGGTGTCGGCTTGGTTGATGGTATCAGCCTGCTCGCGGGCGATGCGATCACTTTCAGCATTCAACTCCGCCTCGCGCTTCATCTTTTCAATTTCCTCTTTGCTCAATCCTGAAGAAGCTTGGATGCGAATATTTTGCTCCTTACCGGTTGCCTTATCCTTGGCGCTCACGTGAATGATACCATTGGCATCAATGTCGAATGTCACTTCGATTTGTGGAACACCACGAGGTGCTGACGGCAGACCATCGAGATGGAATCGACCGATGGTACGGTTGTCCTTCGCCATCGAGCGCTCACCTTGCAGCACGTGGATTTCCACGCTTGGCTGGTTGTCGCTTGCTGTTGAGAACACCTCGCTCTTCTTGGTTGGAATCGTCGTGTTCGAGTCAATCAACTTCGTCATCACACCACCCATGGTTTCAATACCAAGGGCCAATGGCGTAACATCGAGCAACAACACATCCTTCACTTCACCGGTAAGAACACCGCCCTGAATGGCAGCACCTACAGCTACTACTTCGTCAGGATTGACACCCTTTGAAGGCTCCTTGCCAAAGTATTTCTTCACCGCTTCCTGGATAGCCGGGATACGGGTTGAACCACCTACGAGGATAACCTCATCAATATCTTTTACGGAGATACCAGCCTTTTTCAAAGCACTCTCACAAGGAGCAATGGTGCGTTGAATCAAGCTATCGGCAAGCTGCTCGAATTTCGCGCGGCTCAGGGTCTTCACCAAGTGCTTGGGAATACCGTCTACCGGCATGATGTAAGGCAAGTTGATTTCGGTAGAAGTACCGGATGACAATTCAATTTTCGCCTTTTCCGCACCTTCCTTCAAACGCTGAAGGGCCATTGGATCCTTCATGAGATCGAACTGATTGCCGTTTTCATTCTTGAATTCCTGAACCAACCAATCGATAATCACCTGGTCGAAATCGTCACCACCCAAGTGCGTATCACCATCGGTAGAGAGTACTTCGAATACACCTTCACCCAATTCGAGGACCGATACGTCGTGTGTACCACCACCGCAGTCAAAAACTACGATTTTAATATCCTGTGACTTCTTATCGAGACCATACGCTAACGCGGCAGCTGTTGGTTCGTTGATGATACGTTTAACCGTAAGACCGGCGATTTCACCGGCTTCCTTGGTAGCCTGACGCTGGGCGTCGTTGAAGTAGGCCGGAACGGTGATAACGGCTTCAGTTACTTCATGACCGAGATAATCCTCTGCCGTTTTCTTCATCTTCTGAAGAACCATGGCCGAAATCTCCTGTGGTGTGTAGTTACGGTCGTCAATCTTCACGCGTGGCGTATTGCCATCGCCCTTGACAACTTGGTAGGGCACACGTGATGCCTCACGAGCACACTCGTCGTAGCTGCTTCCCATGAAGCGTTTGATCGAATATACCGTCTTGGTTGGATTGGTGATGGCCTGACGCTTAGCAGGATCACCCACCTTACGTTCGCCACCTTCTACAAATGCCACTACCGAAGGCGTTGTGCGCTTCCCCTCACTGTTGGCAATTACTACCGGCTCGTTACCTTCCATTACGGCGACGCAGCTGTTGGTAGTTCCTAAGTCAATACCTATTACTTTGCTCATGTTGTTGAATTTCGTTTGTGATGTCAGTTTGTTTGACGCCGGCCCGCTTTCAACCTCCTTGCCACAGGCTCTCATGAACTGAAATGCTGTAAATGTGTCAGTTTTTGGTTCTGAAGGCTCAAAATCGTGACAGTCAAACCTGAAGGGCACGTACTTTTTGTCGCACCTTGTGACGCGAAAACTTCGGCAATGACCTACATCGATCAGCTCAACCGCACCGTGCATGTTGCAGACTCTCCGCAACGCATCGTATCCACTGTTCCTTCGCAAACGGAGCTACTGGCTGACCTTGGTCTTGAGCGCGAGGTAGTGGGAATCACAAAATTCTGCACCTCACCTGATCAATGGTTTCGATCGAAACAACGCATTGGCGGAACAAAGACCCTCAAACTCGAGGCGATTGCTTCCCTTGCACCTGACTTGATTTTAGCCAATAAGGAAGAGAACGACCAAGCGCAGATGGAATGGCTGATGGCGCGTTTTCCGGTTTGGATCAGTGATGTCAGGACTCTCGGCGATGCCACAGCCATGATTGACACCGTAGGACAAATCACGCGGCGCGAAGTGGAAGCGTGTCAAATAGTCAATCGTATTAAGGATCGATTTCATCAACTGGCACTGCCAACCGTCCCAATTCGCACAGCCTATTTAATCTGGAACAATCCCTTCATGAGCATCAATGCGGACACCTTTATTCACAGCATGCTTGAGGCTTCGGGATGCTTCAATGTATTTGCCCCTCGAAAGGACTCCCGCTATCCCGTGGTAACCGAACAAGCGCTCATTGAGGCCCAACCTGAACTGGTCCTGCTCTCATCGGAGCCCTTCCCTTTTAATGAAGCACACTGCGACGCTATGCGATTGCTTATTCCTGGCGCCAAGGTGATGCTTGCAGATGGCGCCATGTTCAGCTGGTATGGTTCGCGTTTAGCACAATTCGACCCACGACCGTACACGGCAACATTTAGCCTTTAAACATCGTTCAAAAAATGACGTAAATCTGTTGGCGGCAATTCATGACTTGCCTCAACTTTGAGGCGTGCCAATAACGACATCTAATTTCGCAAATCAGCTTCTCCGACTCACGGGAACGTGGCTACCTGTATGGCTTTGCGTAACCTGCATGACGCAAGGAATTTGGGGCCAGAAAGTAGCCGTCGTTCTTAGCGGCGGTGGCGCTACAGCCATGGCACACGTCGGGTTTCTGAAAGTTCTGGAAGAAAACGACATTCCGGTTGATTATATCGGCGGAACAAGCATGGGCGCGGTCATTGCCGGAATGTATGCATCGGGATTTACGGTAGCGCAAATCGACAGCCTGGTGCGTACCGACGAATTCCTGGCTATGGCCACGGGTGAGCGAAACGACGAGTTGGAGTTCTATTTCAAGAGTCGCGAAACGGATGCTTCTTTCGCCACGCTGCGTTACTCTTCAGGTAACTTGATGACGAATGCCCTTCCCACGAATTTGATCAATCCTGTGTTACTTGATTGGAAGTTCATGGAAGGGTTCAGTCAGGCCTCTGCTGCTTGTGGTGAAAACTTCGACAACCTGTTTATACCATTTCGCTGCATCGCGGCCGATGTGGAGAATAAACAAGAGATTGTTTTTCGCGGCGGACCACTCAATGTGGCAGCGCGCGCATCGTGTACCTATCCATTTTACTTACCGCCACGAAGAGTCAACGGACAATTATTGTTCGATGGCGGCATCTACAACAACTTCCCGATTGACATGGTGTATCGCGAGTTTAGACCTGATGTGATTCTGGGATGCAATGTTTCAGGCAGCAATCCCAAGCCTACGGAAGATGATTTGCTATCACAACTTCAATCGATGATTCTCTACCGCTCGGAGCCGGTCATCCCCATCAACGAAACCGTCATCGTATCTCCCGTTCTACCCAATATCGCCACCTTTGATTTTGAGAAGACCGCAGAAGCTATTGACCTAGGTTACACCAAGGCGTTGGAACAGTTACCGGCCATCAAGCAAGCCATTCAACGCACAGAGACACTCGCTCAGAAAAACACAAAGCGCCGGGAATTTCAGCACAAATACAAACCCTTGATTATTGATGAAATTACCATTGAAGGTCTGAAAAAATCGCAGCGGCGTTACGTCCAAAAAATCATGGTGAAAAAGTCGGGGCAAGCGCCGTTGGAAAAACTCAAGAAGCCCTACTTCAAACTTTTCGGTGACGACAAAATCAACTCGATCTTTCCTACAACCACTTACAAGCCAGAATCCAATAGCTTCCGACTCAACCTCGATGTGAAAAAAGAGAAAGATTTGCTGCTGTCCTTCGGGGGCAACTTTTCCTCTCGCTCCATTAACACAGGCTTTATTGGAATGAAGTACAACCTATTTGGCCTTACCTCTTCCACCTTATCGGCGAATAGTTATTTCGGTCGGTTTTACGGTTCCGTGCAGGGACAAATTCGCTGGGATATTTCGGGTGCATTTCCATTATCGGTGCAAGGTGGCTTTACATTCAATCGATGGGATTACTACAAGAGCCTTTCCACTTTCTTCGAAGATGTTAAGCCCTCTTTTGTTTTGATGAATGAGCGCTTCGGTGAACTTTCGGTCACCGTACCGGCCGGCTCCAAAGGCGTTTTCCGAGCTGACGGAATTTTTACCCACCAATTTGACGAGTACTATCAAATCACCAATTTCATTTCCACCGATACCGCTGACCGCACTGAATTCGATGCCACCGTGTTTCGATTGAGTTACGAGCGCAACACGCTCAACCGAAAGCAATTCGCCTCATCAGGCTCTTACATCAATCTCGCCGTAAAAAATGTAGCCGGGACAGAATTCTCCATTCCGGGTTCAACCTCTGAAATACGCGACACGACTGAACGCAAACACGACTGGTACGTCGCAAAGATGAACTATCAAAACTATTTCTTTCAAAGTAAACGTTTCAAGGCCGGATTCGCTTTAGAAGCGGTTTGGAGCACACAAGACTTCTTCAACAATTACATCGCTTCATCCATCATTGCTCCGGCCTATCAGCCTATTGCGGAAAGCAAGACCTATTTCCTGCCCCAGTTTCGCGCCCACCAGTATACATCCTTCGGCATGGTAGCCGTCGTTCCCTTTTCCAAAAATCTCGAATGGCGCTCAGAAGGGTATGCCTTCCAACCCTTTGGTGCCATTGTTCGCAACGAACTCGATCAAGCTACCTACGATTTATCAGGCAGCATGAAATACATAGCAGCCACCTCACTGATTTACCATTCCCCGCTGGGCCCCGTGAGTTTGAGTGCAAACTACTACGACAAAAAAGAAGAGCCTTGGAGCTTCTTGTTCAACTTCGGATACATACTGTTTAATCGGTCACCGAGGGACTAAAAGATGACGGATGACAGATGACGGATGACAGATGACAGATGACAGATGACAGATGACGGATGACGGATGCGACCTCATAAAAAAAGGTCTGCGGGGCAGACCTTTTGTTTTATCTATTTCGCGGGATTAGCCGGCGATAGTATCATACGTGACTTTGTATTCTTTGTCATCGGGGAAATACTCAAGGCCCAAATCCAACCACTCCTTCGCTAAATCCTTGCTGCCTGAGTTGTTGGTTGCATGCAAGGTGATGGCATACTTCAGCAAACCCAATTGTTCCTTGGTAGTGCCGGCCTTCTTCTCTGCGAGAATCGCCTTGGCTTTTGCTAAAGCCGTATCCGACTCTTTTTTAGCCTTCATGTAGTTGAAGACAACGCCCATCATCAGCTGTGCGCCCGCATCGTTGGGATCGATATCCAGCAATTGATCATAGAGCTGCTTCGCTTTGCTGTACTTCTGTGTATCCATCATGGTCTCTGCTTCAGCAATTGCGGCACCGCGTATCTGTGCAAAGAAATCTTCGTATTCAGCCAGGTACTTCTTTTCCTTATCCTTCGAACCATACTTGGAGATGTATTTCATCGCATCCTTGAAAGAATTGGGATATTTTTCCTTGAACTCATCACGCTTCGACATCTCATAAAAGCAGCGACTCATAAAAAGATAAGGCAACGCGTCCTTCTTGGTCTTTTCATCCAACGTATAACCTTCTGCTTTGTAGAGGCACTTTTCATATTTCTCACCAACGAATAGCGTGAGCAAGTCTTTGTAATCGTTGTCGGTTTGCGCTGATGCATTCGAAACCATCAGCAAGGCCAAAATCAAAAATGGAAATAACTTTTTCATGTGTTCTTTTGTTTGTTGGAATGATTACCAAAATGGTGCCTGAAATAACCGGCAATCATTTCAAGGCAAAAATGCGCAAAAAACACTGACTTTGTCCAAATCAATTTCTGAAACATCAGCATCATGTGCGGAATGGATGGCTTCGCGTCAGTGGGAACCTCTGGCATTTCAGCGAGAGGCTTGGCTATCGATTGATGCCGGGAAAGACGGATTGGTGAATGCCCCGACAGGAAGCGGAAAAACCTATTCCGTGCTCTTGCCCTTCCTCATGCGCTATCGACACGCCAAAAAAGAGCCGTCTGATATCCGTGTTATTTGGCTAGCACCCATCCGAGCGCTGGCGCGTGAAATACAGCTCTCTGCCGAACGTGTTATTGAAAGTGCGCAGTTGCCTTTAACTGTTGCCATTCGCACCGGTGACACCTCCGCTGCTGAACGCGCCAAACAGCGCAGCAAACAACCCAACATCCTGATTACAACGCCGGAGAGTTTGCATCTCATGCTCTGCAGCAAAGGTTGCAGCAAGCTATTCTCCCACCTCGAGGCAATCGTAGCGGATGAATGGCATGATATCATGGGTACCAAACGCGGTGTGCAGGTTGAGCTCGCCCTTAGCCGGCTAAAAACGCTGGCTCCACAACTCTGCATTTGGGGCATTTCGGCCACGATTGGCAATCTTCAAGAGGCTATGCATTGTCTGCTGGGAAAAGATTGCTCCTCTTCGGGTGTACTCATTCGCAGCAGCGTTCGGAAATCCATTCACGTTGAATCCCTGTTGCCGGTAAAAGCTGAACGCATGCCCTGGGCCGGGCACCTCGGGTTAAAAATGGCCGAACACTTAATCCCCGTTATCGAAAGCAGCTTGTCCACCTTGGTCTTTACCAATGTCCGCTCTCAATGCGAAATCTGGTATCGCAAACTACTGGAATTGCATCCCGACCTGGCCGGCGTCATGGCCATGCACCATGGTAGCATCAGCAAAGAAATCCGTCATTGGGTGGAACAAAGCCTGCATGACGGGCGTCTTAAAGCCGTCGTGTGCACAGGCAGCCTTGATCTTGGCGTCGACTTCGCGCCCGTCGAGACGATTATCCAGATTGGCGGACCCAAAGGCATCTCCCGCTTTGTGCAACGCGCAGGCCGCAGCGGCCATCGACCGGATGCCGCCAGCACGATTTACTTTCTTCCGACACACTCGCTCGAACTGATTGAAGCTGCTGCACTTCGACAAGCCATTGCGGAGGACTTCCTTGAAAGTAAAACGCCCCTTTATCTCTGCTTTGATGTGCTCGTGCAATACCTCGTTACACTCGCCACCGGCGATGGCTTTGAGGCAGAAACCGTGTTGAATGAAATACGCAACACGATGTGTTTTGAAGAAATCACAGATCGCGAATGGCAATGGGTGCTGGGCTTTACCGCGAATGGTGGACATGCGTTGCGGAGTTACGACGACTACAACAAATTGTCGCTGATAGAGGGACGTTATCACATTGCATCCGTCCGATTGGCGCGCAGACATCGCATGTCGATTGGCACCATTGTGAGTGACACACTCATGGCTGTGAAACTCTCTAAGGGGGGCTTGTTGGGATATGTTGAAGAATCCTTCGTTACGCAACTCAACGAAGGCGATAACTTTTGGTTTGCCGGTTTGAATCTCGAAATCCTTCGCGTTAAAAACATGGTTGCCCTCGTCCGGAAATCAAAACAACCTAAAGGAAGAAGTCCGGTGTGGTTAGGTGGTCGACTGCCACTGACATCTAACATGAGTATCATGTTGCGGAGAAAGATGGAAGAATCCGCTTTATTGGCTGACCGGCCATCAACCAGCACAGACCGCGAACTGGGATTTATTCAGCCAATTATCCAACTGCAGCGCGAGCGCTCGCACGTGCCGCTTCGTGATGAATTACTGATTGAGTTATTCGAAACCAAGGAAGGCTATCATGCACTGTTCTATCCGTTTGAAGGACGCTGCGTCCACGAAGGCTTAGCGGCATTAATTGGATATCGATTGGGCAAACTTTATCCGTGCAGTTTTTCGCTTGCTTACAACGATTACGGCTTCGAGTTGTTGAGTGATCAACCCATTCGATTGGAAGAAGGATTGCGCAACGGCCTACTCGATTCAACCCATCTTGAGCGCGATATGCTGGCCGGCATCAACAGCAGCGAACTCGCGCGGAGAAGGTTTCGGGATATCGCTGCCATCGCGGGACTTGTGTTCAAAGGATATCCCGGACAACAACTCAAAGAGCGTCATCTGCAGAGTTCATCACAACTGATTTTCGATGTGTTCACTTCGTATGAGCCGGAGAATCTGCTGGTGCGTCAGGCTTATGATGAAGTCGTTCATCAGCAACTGGAGTTCACCCGAACGCTAGCAGCCTTGCAACGCATGGAAAATCAAAAGCGCATTATCAAAACGCCACAACGCCCCACGCCGCTGGCCTTCCCGATCATGGTTGACCGCCTGCGTGAGCAGATGAGTTCAGAAGAACTGATTGACCGTGTTCAACGCATGACGTTGGAGTGGGATTCTTAAAACAACGGACGACCGGTCATTTCCGCGGGCTGCGCGATGTCCATCATCTTCAAAATCGTTGGCGCAACATCGGCCAATTTTCCGGCGTGCACCTCCGATACTTCGGGATGAATGACCCAAACGGGAACGGGATTCGTGGTGTGCGCTGTATTCGGTGAACCATCGCTGTTGACAGCGAAATCAGCGTTACCGTGATCGGCTATGATGACAAACGTGTATCCGGATTTCAACCCTGTTTCAACCACTTGCTTCAGACAATGGTCCGTTGTTTCAACAGCCTTCACGATTGCTTCAAAAACACCGGTATGGCCAACCATGTCGGGATTCGCGAAATTCAGACAAATGAAATCAGCCGGGTTAGTCGTCATCGCTTCACAAATGGCATCAGCGATTCCATGTGCGCTCATCTCCGGTTGTAAATCATAGGTGGCCACTTTGGGTGACGGAATCATGATGCGACGCTCTCCGGTGAATTCCGATTCACGTCCACCGCTGAAGAAGAACGTTACGTGAGGATATTTCTCGGTTTCTGCAATGCGTATTTGTGTCGCGCCTGCAGCAGAAACTACTTCCCCCAATGTTTGAATCAAATTATCTTTATCGTACACCACATGAACATCGCGGAAGGAATCATCGTAGTTGGTCATGGTGACATAATGCAACGGAATGCACTTCATGTCGAACCCCGGAAAATCCTGCTGGTGTAAGACCTGCGTAATTTCTCTGCAACGATCTGTGCGGTAGTTGAAACAGATGACTACATCGTTCGGGTGAATACATGCAACAGGCTGACCGTTGGCGTCGGCAATGAACGCCGGTTCAATAAACTCATCGGTAACTCCCGTAGCATAAGCGCTTTCAATTATCGCAGAGGCTGAATCTCCCGCTGCACCAATTCCGTGAATCATCAAATCGTAAGCCTTCTTCACGCGCTCCCATCGCTTATCGCGATCCATCGCGTAATAGCGTCCGCAAACGGATGCCATCTTCACTGGCCCACCTTCAATATGCTTTTCAATAGCGCCGATGTAGCCGAGACCACTCTTCGGGTCTGTATCACGACCGTCCGTAAATGCATGGATGTAGGTCTGCACACCTTCATAGCGTTTTGCTAAATCACACAGCGCCATCAAATGCGTACTGTGCGAATGCACACCACCGTCGCTGACCAGTCCAAGCAAGTGCACCTTCACACCCTTTTCAGCGGCATGAGCAAATGCGTCCAACAATGCCGGCTGCTCAAAGAAGCTACCTTCACGAATGGCAATATTGATTTTCACCAAATCCTGATAGACAACACGGCCTGCGCCGATATTCATGTGCCCTACTTCACTGTTGCCCATTTGACCTTCCGGCAATCCCACAAACTCACCATCGGTTCGCAAGGTTGAATGCGGGTAGTTTGCATTGAGAAAATCTGCGAAGGGTGTCTTGGCCATATGCACGGCATTGCCCGAATCTGGATTGCCTTTTCCCCAGCCATCAAGGATGATTAAACACGCTTTATGCTTCATGTTGAATTACGTTCATTTTAACTGCAAAGATGCTTCCTTGCGGCTGATTATCGCTGACTTCTATTTCCGCTTTATGCAATTTTGCAACGGCCGCAACAATGAAAAGCCCGAGACCGGTTCCGGATGTCGACCTTGTTTCTTCATTACCCGTGCGATAGAACATGCGGAAAATATTTTTACGCTCCTGAATAGAAATCCCCTTGCCCGAATCGGTAATGGTGAGCAGTAGTTTATTGGAAGAGCTCTCTAAACGCACACGCACAGGCATTTCTGTACCACCATATTTAAAGGCATTATCCAGGAGATTCACAATCAAGGCCGACAGCATCTGCTCATCTCCCAGCACCGCTAATCCCTCGGTAATTTCCGTTTCAAGCCGATGCGGATACAGGCGCTGGAATCGCTCCACCTCTCGCTTTAACAGCTCACTAAAATTCAAGGGCATTAATTCCGCAATGGCCTGTTGTTGATCCATGCGTGTTGCCAACAGGATGTTTTCCGTTAGCGATTGCAAGCGCTTGGTTTCTTGAAGTGCCTGTCCGGTCATCATCTTTCTTTTCTCCTCGTCAATCGAGCGCGACTGCATTGTTTCCAAAAACAACTTCACCGCGGCAATCGGTGTCTTCAACTCGTGCGTTACAGCCAATAGAAAATTCTTCTCCCTTCGGGCTTGGGCCAATTCTGTGGATACCGTGCGCTTGATGTAGCGAAATCCAACGGCTAGCAGGATAAAGAAAACAGCTCCCTCGCCGGCTACCATCCAAACCTTTTTTCGCAGTAATAGATACTGCGCATTCAAATCGTTCTGCTCTGAAAAAATGATTTCAGCATTTAGCTGTATGAGCTGATAGCCCCACCACACCAGCTGGAGAAGCACATATACCGCCAAAACATATAGGACGCGCAAGGCTATTTTCTCTTTCTTCATGAATCGAGTAAGGAATGTAACTCGGGCAAAGGTGGTTTAAAAAAAAAGCCCCAATGCGGGGCTTTCATGATTATTTCTTCTTTTGCTCTTTTGGAGTAATGGTTGGCTTCGCACCTTCTTTCGTTGGAACATCGCCATCCTTAGCGGGTTCGCCTTTCACGCCATCAGGGCGTGGGCGTGGTGCGCCATCCGGTTGACGACGTGGCATGCGCTTTTCGAAGACCATGTGCGTAGCATCAGGCTTATTTTCTTTGTCGTAGGTCACATAGTTCTGCTGAAACTTATACCCTTGTGAAGACAAATAATTCATAGCATCAGGCACGCTTGGGAAAACCATAGAACGCATTTCAGACAATTGCTTAATCATCTCCTTATCCGTGAGACCTGCGAGGATTTCACGACCAAAATCAGCACGGATCGTTTGAGCACCGGCTGGATTAGTAGCCACAATCAATTCCAGAAACAAAACCTCCGGATTGGCAATGGCGAACTTATTTTCAGGAGCTTTGGAAGCAGGTGCAACAGCTGTACCCTTGTCTTGCGCAGAAGCCAATACAGGCATGGCCAAAAGCGCAGCGATAAACAATTTTTTCATCATGGATCTTTAGATTAATTAGGCAGCAAAAATAACCGCAAGCCACGGCTGCTCAAAACTTCCGTTTCGGGGTTTCATTAAAATGCGTTAATGCCAGGGCCTGTAAAGCCTAAAATGCTCCTTCCGCCTCCCCTTCTTAAAGTAAAGCACACCAAAATCAAAGAAATCAAGGCTCAGCGTTACTTCAGGTAGCGCAGCGCATTCGTTCCAGGCTCGTTCCATTTCTTCGGACCAGTGAATGTCGTCCAGAACAATAACCGTTTCCTCATGCACAACGCTCAACAATTGGTTGATGTATCGCATGGTAGGCTCATAGCGATGATTACCATCGATGAGTACAAAATCGACACGCTTCATTTTCGCAAGCACATCAGGTAGCGCCTCATCGAAAGAGGCCGTGACAAGTTCGACGTTATTCAAACCGATTGCTTGCCATGATTCCGCTGCCAGCTGCGCTATGGCCGGAGCTCCTTCGATGGTGACAACGCGCACATCGCTTGATGACAGCGCCAAATAGGCTGATGTCAATCCCAGGGATGTACCCAATTCAAGTATGTTGCGCGATTGACTATGGCGTGCCAAGGTGGCCATGACCTGTGCATGACTTGCAGGCTGAAGAGCGCTCTTTGCGATGGAAGCAACACTGCGGCGTGCATGCTTGTTCACTCTGCTGCCGGCACCCAAATCATTCACCTCAACTACATCTGTAGATTGCTTAAGGCGTTTTCGACACGCTTCAATTTGCGGTTGAACCGGAAACAAATTCCGCTTGCGCAAATCATGGGTGATGAGCCGATAAACAAAGGGTGAATGAACTCCATGCGGACCTGCGGCTTTGATGGCATGTTTGACCCACGCCAGCGTTTCGAACCAACTATCAGCGAACATGTTTCAGCGAACGTTTATAGCTCGAGCTTTTTGTTGATGGCGCCGAGTTGTTTCATGAGCTCAGGCAATTTCATGAAACCGATATAAGACTTCTTGTAATCCATGATGGCAAATGCGGGTGAACCTTGAACGATGGTTCCGGGATCCTTTATGCTGTGCCCAATTCCGCTCTGCGCTGCAATCTTAGTTCCGTCGGCAATGATGATATGGCCAACGATTCCCACCTGTCCGCCAATCATACAGTCACGACCAATCTTGGTAGAACCCGCGATTCCGGTTTGAGCCGCAATCACAGTGTTCTCTCCAATCTCGACGTTGTGTGCCACCTGAATAAGGTTATCGAGTTTTACGCCCTTGCGTATAATTGTTGAGCCCAGTGTGGCGCGATCAATCGCCGTATTCGCTCCGATTTCGACATGATCCTCGATGATGACATTTCCGATTTGCGGCACTTTAGCGTAGTTGTTC
>CANHYZ010000017.1 GCA_947464885.1 Flavobacteriales bacterium | reverse complement strand
TTTTTCCATGGCCGTCAAATGTAATCCACTTCATCAACTGCGGTAAATTCGCACCATGCAAGATCGTCCCGTAAAAAAGAATCAGGAGCTTGAACTGGATATAACCGATATGGCCTTCGGTGGAGTGGCCATTGGTAAAATACACACCGAACAAGGCGATTTCACGGTGTTTGTGCAAAATGCCATTCCCGGACAACGCGTACTCGCTCGGGTTGAAAAGGCACAAAAGCGGTTTGCGGAATGTAAGCTGGTCAAAGTGCTGAAGCCCTCGTCACAGGAAGTGAGCATTCCCTATCAGGCCATACCGGGTGCACCTTATGCGACCTTGCCCATTGAATTGCAACATCACTACAAGCGACGCAATACACTTGAACTGTTTAAACGCATTGCAAAGCTCGAGCACATTGAATCCTGCATGGATGCCTTCATCGAATCACCTTCGGTGTGGCACTACCGCAATAAAATGGAATACTCTTTCAGCGTCATTCGTTATGACCTGGAGGAGCAAAAAGAATACGACGACTTTGGATTAGGTTTCAAGCACCGCGGAACCTGGTGGTGCGTTGAAAATCTCGACCGCGATTCAGGGTTGTTTGATGAAGAGCTCGAATCGAAATTGCACTCCATTCGTCGTTGGTGCGTGGAGTCAGGCTTGCCCGCCTGGCATCCGCCCGGACATCACGGTTTCTTTCGATACCTCATTGTGCGCAAGAGTTACGCGACGAATCAACTCTTGATCAACTTGGTTACTTCCGAACAGCGGGTGTCGGAGTTCAACGGACAAGCGTTCGTTGCCATCATCCGAGAGTTGTTTGGAAGTCGTGTAGCAGGCGTTATTCATACCATCAATCCAAATACGGGAGATCGTATCGACCCGCTGAATGGTCGCACCATCCAGCTCTTTGGGGAACCCGTTATTGCGGAGACAATTAATGGATTGCGTTTCGAAATCGGCATGACGAGTTTTTTCCAAACGAATCCTCGCAGCGCCGAGCGGTTGTATAGCAAGGTGATTGAATATGCCTCTATTGAAGATAACCGCGATGATGCTGTAGTGATGGACTTGTTTTGCGGAACAGGTACGATTACGCAGTTGCTGGGACAGGCCTCAAACCGCAAGGTTGTTGGTGTCGATATTGTTGCGGATGCCATTGAAGATGCGAAACGCAATGCACTGCGTAATGGTGTTTCGAATGTCGAGTTTTACGCTGCCGATGTCGGTTCGTTTCTTTTGCAGTATCCGGAGTTTACCGGCAAGATTGATTGTCTGGTGCTAGATCCGCCACGCGGTGGAATTGCACCGAAGACATTGCGTAAAGTCATTCGTTTGGGTGCGAGGCGTATCGTTTATGTGTCCTGCAATCCGGCAACCCAAGCCCGAGATACACTGGATTTGATGGAGGCGGGTTACACCCTTCGGAAAATCAGTATGGTCGATCAATTCCCGCACACCTCCCACATTGAAACCGTTGTCCTGTTTGAATTGGATCCGATGAAATAACTACATTTGAATCATGGTGAAAGAGCGCGCTATCATACTTACCTCGAAACAAATTGAGCAGACGCTGACGCGAATAGCTCATGAGATTCATGAGAATCACTACAAGGAAAAGGAATTGATTTTGGTTGGCGTTGCCGGTCGTGGAAGCGATGTGGCGAAACGACTTCATCAAAAGCTGTCAGCAATCAATAGTGAAATCAGTGTGCGCCTGGAATCTATTCAACTCAATAAAGACAAGCCGTTGCAGGAAGAGATTCAATGCACGGCCGAAATTAAGAGCATGAAAGGAAAGTATGTCGTGCTCATTGACGATGTTCTCAATAGTGGAAAAACACTCATTTATGCCTCGCGCTTCCTGTTGGATGCTGACTTGAAGGGACTCGCTATTGCAACACTCATCGATCGCTATCATCGCAAGTTTCCCATTCGTCCGGATTACGTCGGGCTTACTCTTTCCACAAATTTGCGCGAACATGTTTCGGTAGATTTCACCAAAGGAAAGGAAGCCGTTTACCTCGATTAACGGAGCACAATCACGTGTCCTTGCGCGGTGTAAGGATTGTCGGTATCCGTGCGGTTAATAATCAGCTGCCATTGATAGGCACCGGTTTCTGCATAATAGCCGCCATTGCGCACGTTTCCAATCCATGCATGGTCAGGATCGATTGAATCATAGACAACAGTGCCCCATCGGTCGGTAATCCAAAAATGATACGTGCGAATGAACTGACGGCCGTTGATGACAGGTTTGAAGTATTCGTTGGAGCCATCATCGTTTGGCGTGAACGCGTTGGGTACATAGACCAGGAATACGTCTTCGATCACGATGTTGTCCACTGCCTTAGCCGTACATCCATATTGATTTTCGACAGTGAGTGTAATTGGATAAAATCCGTAATCGGTGAACCAGTGATCAGTCACAGGTGCGTAGGCGAATGTTCCGTCACCGAAATCCCACGAATGCAGAAACGCTCCGATACTCTCACTGGTAAAGCGCACAATCGGCTGCAACACATTGGTGGTGTCTTTCTCCATGGTGAATAAAGCCAGCGGTGTTGGATAAACCGTAATGAGCTGATCCAGTTCCAGTGTGTCAGAACAGCCGGCTTGTGTTACTCCAATCATGCTCACGTCGAATGTGCCTGGCACCGTAAACGTGTGCTTTGCATTGATGGCATTGCTGCCAGCGCCGTGGTCGAAATCCCAGCTAAACGAATTGGCTTCAGTCGATGTGTTGATGAAGCTGACCTCCAAAGGAACACAGCCTTTGGTCGTGTCGGCAATGAAGGAGAGTTCGGGTAAAGGATTCAAATTGAATTCAAGCTCATTCACATTGATACAGCCAAACGAGTTGACGGCTTCAAGAGCTACGTCATAACTGCCGACCGCATCAAACGTTAACTCGGTGTTGGTGTTTGAGCTTACGGGGACATCATCGACGTACCAATTATAGCCGGTAGCATCCACACTGAAATTTGTCGCTTCGACCGTTGCAGGGAAGTAGCAGGATTCAAATGCGCTCAACGTAAACGCACTCGTGGGCACAGGTGCAACCACAATATTCATAGACGTTGAATTTCGACACAGGTTCATGTCGATAGCGGTCATCGTTACTTCGTGAATGACCGGTTGGTTCGTGTTATTCTCGAACGTGTGGCATGGCGCTGCGTCAGCACTGATATTTCCATCATCAAAACTCCATTCATAAAATACCGAACCACTGCTGGCATTGGTAAAGCAGATTTGGAATGGTGTACAGCCGACCTGTTCTGGAGTTCCGAATGCCGGAATAGGAAGCGGATGAATTTCGATTTCTTCAGTGGTTTGTCCCGTACATCCATTCGGTCCATCCACAGAAAGCGTGATGGTGTAGATGCCGGGATTGTCGTATGTATGTTCGGTCAGTAATTCGGTGTATGTCTCACCATCGCCCATTTCCCAGAGGTAACTACCCGGTGTGTTGCTGCTTCCGGTGAATGAAATTTCAGTGAGCACACAACCGTCGTCATCGGCCAGCTCGATTTCAGGTTCAGGTGATTCAAACACCGTGATCGGAATCGTATCGAAAGCTGTTGCACAACCATTGGTAATTTCCTGAATGAGTTCATAGGAACCGGCGTCTTCATAGATATAGGCAGCGTCATATTCACCTGAAAAATCGCCATTCCCGAAGCTGTAACTCACGGTGATGCTGCTATCAATAAAATCCGTAATCTGAATAGCGAAAGGCTCGCAGCCAAACGTGTTTCCAATGCTGAAAAATGGATTGAGCGTGTTGGGATAAACGGTCAGCGTGGTGCTGTCGATATCGGTTCCACATTCGTTGGTAAGAGTAGCGATGATGAGATAGGTGCTTGGCAGTGTGTCGGTGTAGTAAATGTGATCAACCGGATTGGCAAGGCCCGTTGTGGTGCCATCACCCAGATCCCATACATACGTGTCCGGCAATCCCGTTGAGTTGTCGTAGAAGTCGACACTCAGTGGTGTGCATCCATCAGCAACCGATGCGTAGATGTCGGCAACAGGCGTAGGGAAGACCTTGACGGTATCACGATCAATACGCACGCCACACAAATTCGAAACGGTAAGCGTGATGTAATAGCTCACAATCGAATCGCCTTGCTCATAGGTGAGCATCGGTGGATCGTAAATATCCAGCGACGCGAAAGGCGCAATACTCCAATCAAACGTTGTGTATTGTCCCGTCGACGTATTGGTGATACTCACATCCACAGGCGCACACCCGCTGTCGGGAGTAGCCGTGAATTCCGCCACGGGGGGAATGATGATTTCTATTTCAGCCAGCGTATCGTCGGTGCATCCAAACGGCGTAATTGCTGTCATCTCGATGGTGTGAAATCCTATTGCTGTAAACACAACATCTGCCGGCGCAGCAAGCGTGCTATAGATTACGCCGTCGACAAGCCATTCATAACTTCCGCCAAGAACACCGCTAGCATTGTTCGCCAGCGGTATCGGTGTATTCAAGCAACCAATGCTGTCGAGGTCAAGCCCGGCGCTCGGCAGCGGGTGCACGGTAATCGCTGCGCTGTCAGTTTGAATACATCCAGTTGTCACGTTGGTGACTTCAACGGTATAGTGGTAGGTTGTGTCGGTACCTGACACGAGTGGAGGATTGACCGATTGATTGGCGAGTGTTGCATTGGACGGACTAAATCCTTGTACTGCATCTGCAGTCCATGCGTATTGATAGGGGAATGAAGCCGGCGCTGCTTGCACACCGATACTCACGTTGGTTGTGCCGGAGCAAACCGCATTGTCGTTCATCGTCAACACAGGCAGTTCGTTCACAATGACGTTCACGACATCCAGGGGCTGCACAGCACATTCGGGGTGGTCCGTGTAATAGACTTCTTCCAACGTGTATGCTGTGGTGATGGTCGGATACACGGCTTCTTCGAACGTGTTGAGGATGGTGTCGCTCAGCACCAGGGGTGTGCCGCCTGCATCAATGTTCAAGGTATAAATCCCTTCGATAGAAGTAAAGTTGAAGATCAGTGGTGTGGTGTCGCCAATACAAATTTCTGTTGTGCCCGTCATGACCACTTCGGGGTACGGATTCACCATCACGGTATCGATGCCGCTGGTGATGAGCGGACATCCGCCCGATGTAAACATCAACTCCGCGTAGTAATAGGTTTTTCCAACGGTGTTTGTCGGTGGAATGAAAGAATCAGAATTCTCACCGGGAATCACGGAACTGATTCCGTTTTCTAAGCTGTACCACGTGTATCCCGGTGTGCCTGTTCCGTTCACGAAAGTCACGGTAATGGGATTGCTCGTTGCCTGATGACAGTAGTTCACAGAGTCGGGTACGGTACTAACAATCGGTGTAGGCGCAATAACAAGTGTCGCTGTAACTGATGGCGTGCTGCACCCGTCAACATCCTGGGTCACTTGCGCGAAGTAAGTAAAGGTGCCGGCGGGTGTGTTGTCGGGTATGAAGATGGTTGATGGAGTGCTGTTGAGCGCAGGGTCGACGAGCGGATTATCCCCTGCTTCAAACCAATACGTGGAAGCTGTTCCGGCTCCCCCGCTAATCACGACTTCAAAGTCGGTGACCGCTGTTCCTTCACAAATGGATTGGTTGAAGTGTAGGGTGTCAACAACAGGATCATCCACAATTTCAAGCATGACGTCATTGCCGATGAGTGGATCACATCCTTCTGTTGCGAACGTGGCTTCACAGTAGTAGTAGTATTGTCCTATTGCAGTTGGGATGGCGGGTTCGAATGTCGCTGATGTTGCACCGGGAACGGCGGTGCCTCCTGTATTCACAGGTGTTGCGCTTTCATACCACTGATAACTCACTTCTTCTGAACCGCCGTCATAGACGAATGTCCAGGGATTGTTGGTTGTTCCACCAATACACGATACGGTATCAATCAAACTTGTAGGCTCGAATGCATCTTCCCAGATGATAACGCGAGCCGTATCACTGATGAGTGAAGAACATCCGCCTTCGCTGAGCATGATGATGACGCTGTAATAAAGCGTGTCGAGGCCGGTCAAAACGCCGGGCTGATAGCTGTTTGCTGTGGCTCCTGTGATGAAGGTGCTATCGGACAGCAAGGAGTCTTGCGAAACGTACCATTTGTAAGTTGCGGCGCCACTGCCGTTGGTGTAGGCCACGCTCATGGCGTCCGGAGTTCCACCTGAGCAAATAATGTCACCCATCGGTTGCGTGCTGATGAATGGTGCATCGGTGAAGGTGATTTGCACGTTGTTGCTTTGCGCCGAACAGCCTGGAGATGATTGTGTCAGCGAAACAGCATAGGTGAATGTTCCAATGGCGGTGTTGTCGGGAATCAACGTGGGATCGAGCCCTGTGACAGGATTTCCATTCATCGTCCAGGCGTAGCTGTTGGTTCCGGATCCTCCGGTAACAACCGTGGTGAAGGCATCAGGTGTGGCATTCTGACAGAGTTGTTGATCGGCCGAGACTACAATGGTTGGATCATTCACAACGAGTACGTCGGTAGTAGCAGTCGTGGCAGCATCGCATCCTAATCCATTAAATTCAACGACGGCGTAATAGAAGTAATGTGCGTTGCCCGTAGCATTTGTTGCAAGGTTTTGTGGGCTGTAGGTCGGTGTAGAAGCAACGAGTGTTCCGCCTGTGGTCGAATTGGTCGTGTTCGAAAACCATTCATAAGTGATGTTGCCGGTTCCGCCAATAACAGTGGCTTCAAGTACAGCTGCAGTGCCGCCTTCGCATACGGTGTCTAGTGCCAGTGGCTGAATGTCGATACTCGGATCGTCCGCAATGGTTACGGGTGTAAGTGCAGTGAAAATGCTACCGCATCCTCCCGTGAGAAACAGGATACGACCCATGTAGTAAAACTCACCGGCAACATCGGTTGGAGGGGTAAACGTGGGATTAGTTGCTAATGCAATGGGCAGAGTATCCAGCGCATTTCCGGTTGTCGAACTATACCATTGATAGGCGACTTGCGTCGATCCATTTTGATAAGCGACTGTAAGATCGGTGGCCAGTCCATCTTCACAAACAGCAAAGCCTGTTGGTGTGGTGGTGAATGAAGGTCCTACAGTAATCTCCACATTAGCGATATCACTGATGGAGCTGCATCCGGGTGATTGTCCGGTGATGATGCAACGGTAGTCGGTGTTACTTACGGTGGTGTTCTGCGGCGTGAGGGAAGCCGCAGTTTGTCCTCCGATATCAACAAATGCATTCGCACCTGCTATAGAGCTCTGCCATTGATACGTATATCCTCCTGAACCTCCTGCTGCCACGACCTGAAGATTCTGAATGGTAGCGCTGGTGCACAACGTCTGCTGCGGAAGAGGCTGTGTGGTTACGCTCGGGTCAGCAATGACGGCGATGGTATAGACATCGGAGAAAATCGATGTGCATCCGCCTCCATCGAGAGTGATTTCGCAATAGAAGTAATTATTCTGCGGACTTGTTCCTGAAGGGTCAAATGAAAGTGCCGGAGGAGTGAAGGTGTTGGCAAGTCCGGATGCTAATTCTGTGCCTCCCGTGGTGGTGGGGTTATCGTTAGAATACCAGGTATAGGTTGCTGTCCCTGTTCCGCCCGTAACCGAAGTCGAAAGCGGTGTTAAAATTTGTCCGTCATCACAGACTTCGAAGTTGAGTGTTGTGGCAGTGTTAAGCGAAGCGCCTGTGGTTACGTTCACTGTCCAAACTTGGGTGGGTACTTGTGTGCAACCTCCGGAGGTGAAAGAGAATACGGCATAATAAAAATAATTTCCGGTGGCATCTGTTGGCGGATCAAACGTGGTATTCGTTTCTCCGGGGATAAGTGTGCCGTTAGTATTCGAGGCGGTGTTGTTGCTGTACCATTGAACATTAGCATTAGTCGTTCCTCCGCTGTATATGGCTTCGAAGTCTGTTATGTTGGCTCCGATACACACATTTTCGGTGGTGTTATTTAGCGCGACTTGAGGCGACGGATTCACTACCACTGTCGCAATAGCACTCGTGCCTGAACATCCGTTATTTGTTTGTGTGACCGTGCAGAAGTAGTATTTGTTTCCTGCCGCTGAAACATCGGGAGTGTATGTAGGGCTGTTGCTACCTACAGTGGTGGATGAAGTTCCGTCGCTGTTGACACTGCAGCTCCATTGGTAGGTGTAGCCCACCGCCGGCACTCCCAAAGATGCTGTTACTACCAAATTGGATGGTGTTGTTCCGGCGCAAATTGGATCAGGTGATGTAAGGCCACTTACAATTGGATCCGCGTTAATCGTAACACCAACAACGGTGCTCTCATCACTTCCGCACCCATTGCCATCAGATGTCATTTGCACTTTATAGTATTGAATGCCCGCGGTGTTTTGTTGCGGCGGTGAATACGATGTCGCGTTATTGCCGGCGATGGGTGAGAAGGCGGTGTTGTTGTTGATGGCATTGCCTGCTGACCACGTGTAGGTGAGTGTGCCTGTTCCGCCGCTTGCAGTGGCAACGAGCGCAGAGGGTATTCCGCCAACGCAAATGGCTTGAGGAGTGGTGGTAATGTCGATTTGTGGGTCAGCCACTACAACGACGTGAGCGAGCGAGGTTGAGAGTTGGCCGCAACCTCCTACGGAGAACGTAGTGGTCAGAAAGTAATAAAGGTCGGAAGTCGCATTAGCAGGGGGCGTATAGGTTATTGCTGTCTGGAGGTTGATCGGTGTTGCACCAACGGTGCTTGGTGTAGTATTACTGTACCACTGATATGTCGCTGCATCGGTGTAGTTCTGTACCACAGGTGTTATTACGGAAGGTGTTCCGCCCACACACAATGTTTGGTCGGGTAGAGTTGCGGCGTAGCTCGGACCGGCATTGACTGTTATTATGTAGGGTGCGCTAGCGAGCGAAGTACAACCCGGTAAGGCTTGCGAAGCGATTACCTGATAGGAGACAACCCCTGTAAGAGCGGTCGGAGGATCAAATGTGTTGCTGTTAGCACCGATGATGTTGGTGAAAGGTCCGCCCCCCACGCTCTGCTGCCATTGATAGTTGATGGTTTGCGCGGGAACGACTGTAGAAGTGCCTTGGGCCGTAAGCAGCGGTGCATCGGCATTCTGACAATACGTTGCGGAGCCACCGGTGAAGGTTACGGTGGGTGGAGCGTATACGTCGATGTGCACCAGTTCGCTATTATCGGTGATACATCCTGTTTGGCCTATCTGTACGAAATAGTAAATGTCTGCACTTGCACTTGGAGGTGTATAAGTTGCGCCTGTCGCTCCACTAATAGGTGTTGGACCGGCACCTGTGGGTAGATTACTTGAATACCACTGATATGTTGTTCCTGAACCGAGTCCATTGGTGACGCTTGCCGTGAGGGTTGTTGGTGTTCCGCCCGCACAGAGCGTTTGGGCGGAAGTAGTGATGCCGGCGGTGGGTGGCAGCACCACATTCACGGTGAAATTTTCGGATGGAAAATTTGAGCAGTTTGGTGTGGTGAAGGTGAGCACGCAGTAGTAATAGGTCGTCACGTTGACGGGTGCCGGTGGGTCATATGTCGCATTGGTTGCACCCGCAATGAGAGTGCCTACACCGGTAGTTGTTGGGCGCGAATACCATTGGTAGGTAGGTGCGCTCGTTCCACCTCCCGTGTAGGACACAGTCACAGGACTAGGATCACCACCGGTACAAATTGTTTGCGCCGCGGAAGGCGGGGCGATGATGGGCGCCGGGAAAACAGTGACGATTTCGGAGCATGGATCACCACAGTTCATCATGGGCTGACCCGTTTGTGGGTTGATGGGATAAACGGTATGTTGAATGACAAAATCGAGATTCGTATTACCATTATTGGTAAAAGCGAAAGTGGGATTTGGAACCGTTGAGGAAGTCGGCGAAGCGCTTCCGCCCGCTGGAGCAACGATGGTCCATTGATGTGATAGCTGTAACGGTACGTTGTTGCATTCGGGTGGAGTGGAGTTGTCTGTGGCAGTCACATTCAGCACCGAGCACCCGGATGATGGTGTTACGGTGAAATCACATACAGGGGGTTCGATGACGCAGATGGTTTCGGTGTGGGTGTCGTCTCCACAATTATTTTTAATACGAAGGTTATATCCGTAGTTCCCGGGAGCATTAAATGTGATTCCAATATTGTTAGACCCTGGTGTCCATAAGTTTTGATTAGTGCCTATTCCTACTCCAAGAGATGAGCCTCCGCTAAGGGCATAACTGCCGCCTGTTGGTGTTGAAACTGTCCAGTAGAAAGGAGAGACTGAATTACACGTTGTGCCCACTGAGGGTATTGAGAGTCCGAAATCCGAGGCATTTATTGTGTTTACCAACTCTCCTACACATGCTGTTTCAGTTGATAAAGAAAAGTTACTCGCAGGACCTTCTCCAATGTATATGACGCTGGTGCAAGATGGTTGTGGTGTTGAACATGGGTTTTGCGTTACGACACAGGGTGAATATGCGTTGGAATAGGTTGTTCCATTGAATATAACATTGTTCCCACAGCTTGTGTTTTGATAAATGTGAGTTAATGTAGGTGGAGTGTTCGGATGTGTATAAACTTCAATAGGGCTGCCATCACCCCAATCAACAGTATACGTTGTGCCTTCGACATTTCCTGGCGGCACTGAGAATGTATGCTGGGTAGTGTGGGGAGAACATCCATTAGCTTGATTGGCGAATAGCTGAAGTGAAGCTGGCGCGGGTGAGCTGCCAACAAATGCAGTGTAAGGAGTTGATGTTGAACAGCCATTAGACATGTTCATCGTCAGCGTTATATTGTAACTGCCTGAAGGGTAAACATGAGACATTAAATTTGAAAAGTTCGCGGGAGTAATGGTTTCTGAATTTCCGTCCCCCCAGTTAATGACATAGTTAGTAATCTGATTTGAATATGCTGGGTTTGAAAGAAAGAACTCTATTGGACCTTGCGTTTCTCCGTTACCGAGACAATAAACTAGTTGACCATTTTGTAAAACGTTCGGGTTGATGCTGGCGCTATAAACTGTCACATTTGAATTAGAACTCACATCACAATCCCCCGCGCTTGCGGTCACCGTATACGTTCCTGACATTCCTGCATTGGAGTTGTTGATAGTCGGATCTGCCTGTGCGCTGTTATAGCCATTGGGCCCATCCCAGTCGTAAACGATGCCGTTCGCCGGAAATGATCCAAGGTTGCTTACTGTTGAGTTAAAGGGAATGGGCTGACCGGGGCAAACGTTGATCGGAGTATTTACACTCACCCCAAAATTCGCAGGCATCACATTCACTACCACGCTAGCGGTCGTGTTGCAGGCATTGCCCGTGACGGTTACAGTATAGGTTCCGGCTACAGCAGGGTTCATGACAGGATTAGCTACGTCATTAATAGTGCCTTGCCAGTTGTAGTTGGTGGAATTGCCAAATCCATTGCCTAGTGTCATTCCTGCGCCGAGCGATACACTGCCGTTTGCACATACGGTAAATGGACCGCCCGGGTTGACCTCACACTGCGCCAAGCCGTCAACCCCTTGCGTGGCAATACTTAAAAGGAGGATACAATAACGAAAGGGAACCATCCTGCAAAGCAGGCTGCGCCAAGAACACCTCAAGAAGTGGGGAAGGCTGTGCGTCAAGTTTCTCGTTTTCAGTTGCGGGTACAAGAATAGTAATACTAAGCGAATTACACAAGTAAATCAACTTAATGTAAATACGCAATCCGGTTGAACGAGAAAATCGCGGAAGGGTTACGTACCGAAAATTAATTTTTTCCGGCCGTTTTTTGAGCTTGCATCAAGGCGATGACTTCCTGTTGCTGTTGCGACTTTTGCATGTCGTGCTCAATCCACTTGTTGAGTTGATTGACCAAATCCTGGATCTGATGCTGCAATTCGCTGATGGTGCGGTTTTGAGCCGAAATCATTTCAAACAACTCCGATGACGGTTGCATTTCACGACCGGCATGCTCGTAGTCTTCCGACTGCGCGGCGATGTCCATGATGGAACTCAGGCTCTCACCCTGTTCGTGCAAATACACCAACCGCAATAAATCCACACCCAGCAGCTTGTTGAACTGCATAATCATTCCCGGACGCATACTGCCTGCCAGGATACGCTGATTGAAGTTGGAGGGGGAAGTATCCAACTCAAGAGCAACCTGACGTTGCGACAGATTCTTCGCGTCTAGCAGGGCCATCACTACTTTACTGAACGCCTCTCTCTGCTTTGACTCCATTTTCATAATGGCAAATGTGGCGATAAATAATGATTTGGCTATCAATAATATGTGTTTAAAATTGACAAAAAAGGAATGTTTTAAATGTATGCGACTCCAAGGAGGCGGAAGCACGAGATGACAGCGTCATTCGAGAAAAAACCGCCTTTACACACTAGAATCAAGCTGTCCGGCATATTTGAATTACGCTGAAGTCATGCGGTTGTTATGGATGGAAATACTTTGCGGTCATTCTCCCCCTCTCCGCCCAAACTACATTTGCTGCATGCGAAAGGAATCGGGTTCAAACCTGCACACAATCGCCGGGCACGCATTCCTCTCGGCCTGGTTCACCGCACTATGCAGCCTTCCGCTGTTGCGCTTCGGTTCGGCGCTGGATGCCCATTGGACAACCGCCTGGCCCGCCCTCATAGCGCTTGTTATTGTGGGTGTGTCAACGCGCATGCTCGTGTTGTCGACCAGGTTCCTTTGGATATCGACCGCTTATTTGGTCATCACGGCAGTTCAATTCTTCTTGGGGAAAGAAAGCTACAATGAAGATATCCTGCTTCTGATGTCCTTTCTCCTGCTGCTATCTCTGCAGCCCACGGCTACGTTGCGAAATCAGCGGGCTATACAAACCATCGTGCCCGTTCTGTGGTGTGTCTACTCGCTGCTTTTAATCGCCCTGCTGATTCAAAATGCCATCACGCAAGGTTATTCTCACGAATCCACCTACGCCATTAAACCCCTCTTCGCTCACCGCAACATCGCTATCGAATCCTACACCTTGTGGAGTGTCGCAGCATTCGCATTACTCGGGTCAAGACGTTGGCGATGGCTGCTGCTCGGGGTCACCACCGCAGTCATTGTCGTGTATCAAGTGCGAACGGCTCTTATCGGAGTTGCGCTGTTTATCGTGATTGAGTTTGTCAGAAACTTCAGTCAATTTCGTTGGTTCAAATGGCTTCTTGCGGTCGGATGCGTTATGCTCATTGCCATGCAGCTGACCTTCTCTTTTTTACGCACACCCGATCAAAAGCATCGCTTCGACGCGTTGCCTGATCTTGTCAAGAATCTTGACCTTAGCTACAACTTGACGCGCGCCGAGAGTTCCTCCGAACGACTCATCATGTGGCAGTGGACAACAGACCATGCAAACAGCCTAGGTAATGGCACAGGTTCATGGAAGTTTCTTGCCGAAGGCTATATCAACGCAGCGTTGGGTAAATGCGAACTCATGGTCCGACACCCACATTCCGACCTGCTCAAGATGACGTTCGAAACCGGAGTCATCTTCACCATCATCTTTTTGCTCTGGTGGATTGTTGGCCTCAAACCATCGCTGCGCCATGTGGTCGTATTCCTACCCATGTATGTTTTTGCTTTTCCTACCGAACGAGGCGAAACACTCAGCGCTCTGATGGTTCTAATCATCTGCACGTCGAACCCAAAACCGGCGCAACAAGCCATCGGATTTAAAACGGCCCTAGCACTAACTGCCATCTTAATCATTACTTCACTTGCCTGGAGCCGCAGTCAGCATTGCCTTGGAAAAGCCATGCGCAATCCACTCGTGCTGAAACAAACCTCGCCCGTTGATCGCAAGATGCTGGATGCTTTTCCCTTCGATATCGTACTGAATCGATTGCCCACCTATCAAGCCATCGTGTTAGCCGATGCCGCTGAAACAACTGCAGCGCTCGAATTACTGGGGGGCGTATTGAAGAAGCATCCTAACGACCAAGGAGCCTTGCGTCTCTTGCTGCGCCTCGGAGGTGAAATGCCACCCAATGCCGTGGTATGCGA